>NZ_JBHWLC010000007.1:22805-184717 GCF_042730635.1 Streptomyces sp. NPDC059917 | reverse complement strand
GGACACCGGCGGCCCGGGCGCGGCGGCCGGTGACCCGGACACCGCCGCCGCGGAGCCGCCGCGCGGCAGCCTGGAGCAGCACCTCGACGAAGCGCTCGCCCTGGTCGGCCGCCCCCCGGCGGGCAACGCCGGCGGACACCGGGCCACGGCCTGGTCCCGGGCCGTGGACACCGCGACCCGGGCCGGTGCGCTCACCCCCGCCCGCACCCACCACGCCCCGCTCGCCGAGGCCCTCGGCGAGGTCCTCGTGACCCCGCTGGACGCCCTGACCGACCTGCCCTCCTTCGACACCTCGGCCATGGACGGCTGGGCCGTCGCCGGACCCGGCCCCTGGACGGTGCGCCACGGCGGCGGGGTCCTGGCCGGCTCCGACCGCCCGCTCCCCCTCGCCTGCGGCGAAGCCGTACGGATCGCCACCGGCGCCCGGATCCCGGCCGACACCAGCGCCGTGATCCGCAGCGAGCACGCCCACGCCGGGGGCGAGCCGGTCCGGCTGCACGCCGACCGGCCCGTGGTCACCGGCCAGGACATCCGGCCGCGCGCCCAGGAGTGCCGCTCCGGTGACCTGCTGCTGCCCGCCGGCGCCCTGGTCACCCCGGCCGTCCTGGGCCTGGCCGCCGCCGCCGGATACGACCGGCTGCACACCCGGCCGCGCCCCCGCGTCGAGATCCTGGTGCTCGGCGACGAGCTGCTCACCGAGGGCCGCCCGCACGACGGACTGATCCGGGACGCCCTGAGCCCCATGCTCGGCCCCTGGCTCACCCAGCTCGGCGCCCACGTCATCGCCACCCGCCGCCTCGGCGACGACCCCGAGGGGGCCGAGGCCCTCTACCGGGCGGTCACCGGCTCCCCCGCCGACCTGGTCATCACCACCGGCGGCACCGCCTCCGGCCCGGTCGACCACGTCCACCCCGTCCTGGCCAGGGCGGGCGCCGAACTGCTGGTGGACGGGGTCGCCGTACGCCCCGGCCACCCGATGCTGCTCGCCCGGCTCGCCGACCGCGCGCCCGACCAGAGCGCCGCCCGGCACCTGGTGGGCCTGCCCGGCAACCCGCTGGCCGCCGTCTCCGGCCTGCTCACCCTCGCCGAACCGCTGCTGCGCGCCCTCGCCGGGCGCCCGCCCCGGCACCGCTACACCGTGCCCGCGCGCGACGAGGTGCCCGGCCACCCGTACGACACCCGGCTCGTTCCGGTCCTGCTCACTTCCGACCACGCGGTGCCGCTGCACTACAACGGTCCGGCGATGCTGCGCGGCATCGCGGCCGCGGACGCGCTGGTCGTCGTACCGCCGGGCGGGGTGGGGGCCGGACAGGACGTCGAGGTCCTCGACCTGCCCTGGGCCACAGGGGGATGTTTCACGTGAAACTGCACGGCCAGGACGCGATGGCCCGCCAGGCGGACGAGAAGCTCGTCTCGCGCCGGATCAAGCTTCCCAAGCGCGAGGTCACCAAGCCGCTGCGGCAGGTCACGCGACGGCTGCTGATGGCCCTGTTCGTGCTCGCCCTCACGGTCCTCATCGTCTACATCGACCGCGACGGCTACCACGACAACGCCAACGGCAAGGTCGACTTCCTCGACTGCGTCTACTACGCGACCGTGACCCTCTCGACCACCGGCTACGGCGACATCGTCCCCTACAGCGACGGCGCGCGGCTGGTCAACGTCCTACTGATCACGCCCCTGCGCGTGGTGTTCCTGATCATCCTGGTCGGCACGACCCTGGAGGTCCTCACCGAACGGACCCGGGAGGAGTGGCGGCTGAACCGCTGGAGGAAGAACTTGCGCGAGCACACGGTCGTCGTCGGCTTCGGCACCAAGGGGCGCTCGGCCCTGCAGACGCTGCTGGCCACCGGCCTCTCCAAGGAGCAGGTGGTGATCGTCGACCCCAGCGCGAAGGTCATCGACATCGCCAACGCGGAGGGCTTCACGGGGGTGGTCGGGGACGCGACCCGCTCGGACGTCCTGCTGCGCGCCGAACTCCAAAAGGCGCGCCAGGTGGTCATCGCCACCCAGCGCGACGACACGGCGGTCCTGGTCACCCTGACGGCCCGCCAACTCAACCGCGGCGCGAAGATCGTGGCGGCGGTGCGCGAGGAGGAGAACGCGCCGTTGCTGCGCCAATCGGGCGCGGACGCCGTCATCACGAGCGCGAGCGCGGCCGGACGGCTGCTGGGCCTGTCCGTGCTCAGCCCCAGCGCGGGCACCGTGATGGAGGACCTGATCCAGCAGGGCAGCGGCCTCGACCTGATCGAACGACCCGTCAGGAAGGCCGAAGTCGGCATGCGGGTGCGGGAGACCGAGGACCTGGTGGTCACCGTGGTCCGCGGGCACCGGCTGCTCCCCTACGACGACCCGCACGCCAGCCCGCTCCAGGCGACGGACCGGGTGATCGCCATCGTCCGCGCGACACCGCCCACTTCGCCCCAGGTGACGCTGGGACCCGCCGAGTAGGCTCCGGCCCATGCATGCGATCACCATCCCGCAGCCCGGTGGCCCCGAGGCCCTGGTCTGGGCCGAAGTACCCGATCCGGTGGCGGCCGAGGGCGAGGTCCTCGTCGAGGTCACGGCCGGCGCCGTGAACCGGGCCGACGTGCTCCAGCGGCAGGGCTTCTACGATCCGCCGCCGGGCTCCTCCCGCTACCCCGGCCTCGAATGCTCCGGCCGGATCATCGCGCTGGGGCAGGGGGTGTCGGGCTGGTCGGTGGGGGACGAGGTGTGCGCGCTCCTCGCGGGCGGCGGCTACGCCGAGCGCGTGGCGGTCCCGGCGGGCCAGCTGCTGCCCGTCCCGGCGGGCGTGGACCTGGTGACGGCCGCCGCGCTGCCCGAGGTCGTGTGCACGGTGTGGTCCAACGTGTTCACGGGCCCGGGCAAGCACCTGCGGGCGGGCGAGACCCTGCTCGTGCACGGCGGTTCCAGCGGCATCGGCACCATGGCGATCCAGCTGGCGAAGGCGATCGGCGCCCGGGTCGCGGTGACGGCGGGCGGCCCGCAGAAGCTGGCCCGCTGCGCGGAGCTGGGCGCGGACGTCCTGATCGACTACCGCGAGCAGGACTTCGTGGCCGAGGTCCGCGCGGCGACCGATGGCGCCGGTGCCGACGTGATCCTCGACATCATCGGGGCGAAGTACCTGGCGCGGAACGTGGACGCGCTCGCGCGCGACGGCCGCCTCGCGGTCATCGGCCTCCAGGGCGGGGTCAAGGCCGAACTGAACCTGGGCGCACTGCTCTCGAAGCGGGCGAGCATCAGCGCGACCTCGCTGCGGGCCCGCCCGCGCGACGAGAAGGCGGCCATCGTCGCCGCCGTCCGTGAGCACGTCTGGCCCCTGATCGGGGACGGTCGGGTGCGTCCGGTGGTGCACGCCACCTATCCGATGAGCGGGGCCGCCGAGGCCCACCGGGTCATGGAGTCCAGCGCCCACGTGGGCAAACTCCTGCTGACCCGCTGAGCCCCGGACGGCGCCCGAACGGCTCCCGGCCCGCGGCCGGGAGCCGTCAGAGCCCGCGCAGCAGTACCGCCGGGGACTCCACGCAGTCGGCGACGTAGCGCAGGAAGCCGCCCGCCGTACCGCCGTCGCACACCCGGTGGTCGAAGGTGAGGGAGAGCTGCACGACCTTGCGCACGGCCAACTCGCCTCCGTGCACCCACGGCTTGTCGATGATCCGGCCCACACCGAGCATGGCCGCTTCCGGGTGGTTGATGATCGGCGTGGAGCCGTCCACCCCGAACACGCCGTAGTTGTTCAGCGTGAAGGTGCCGCCGGTGAGGTCCGAGGGGGCCAGCTTGCCCGCCCGGGCCAGTTCGGTCAGCCGGCCGAACTCGGCCGACAGCGCCTCCGCGCTCATCGCCTGCGCGTCCTTGACCACCGGGACCATCAGGCCGCGGTCGGTCTGGGCCGCGAAGCCCAGGTGCACCGAGGACAGCCGGACGATCTCGTTCGCCTCCAGGTCCACCCGGGAGTTCAGCTCCGGGTGGCGGGCGAGCGCCGCCGTGCAGATCCGGGCCAGCAGGGCCAGTACCGAGATCTTCGGTCCGCCCGCGGTGTTCATCGCGGCCCGGGCCGCCATCAGCTCGGTGGCGTCCGCGTCCACCCAGCAGGTGGCGTCGGGGATCTCCCGGCGGCTGCGCGAGAGCTTCTCCGCGACCGCCCCGCGTAGGCCCTTGAGCGGGATCCGCTCGCCCGCGGCCGAGAGCGGCGCACCGGTGGCCGGCGGCTGCGCGGCCGGCTCCGGAGCACGCAGCGCCGCCTCGACGTCCGCGCGCAGGATCAACCCCTCGGGGCCCGATCCGTTCAGGGCGCGCAGGTCGAGCCCGTTGTCCCGGGCCAGCTTGCGCACCAGCGGCGAGATCACCGCCACCGGCCCGACGGCCACGGGGGCCACGGGCACGGGAGCGACGGCCACCGCCGCGACGGGGGCGACCGGCGCGGGAGCCGTCGCCGACGGGCGGATCCGGCGCCGCCGGGCCGGGCGGGAGTGTTCCGTCCCGTAGCCCACCAGCACGTTCCCCGAACCCGAAGCCGACTCCGAGGAGGGCGCCTCGTCGGCGACCGGATGGTCCTGCGGCACGGTGCTGGAGCCGACCGCCACCGTGATCAGCGGGGCGCCCACGGGCAGCTCGGTGCCCTCCTCCCCGAACCGGGCGGTCACCACGCCCCCGTACGGGCAGGGCACCTCGACCATCGCCTTGGCCGTCTCGACCTCCACGACCGGCTGGTCCACGGCGACCACGTCGCCCACGGCCACCAGCCAGCGCACGATCTCCGCCTCGGTCAGTCCCTCACCGAGGTCGGGCAGCTTGAACTCCAGAACCTGGGGCATCAGTTCTCCCACTGAAGGCGGGCCACGGTGTCCAGGATCCGGTCCACGCCGGGCAGGTGGTGCTTCTCCAACATCGGCGGCGGATACGGGATGTCGAAGCCCGTCACCCGCAGCACCGGCGCCTCCAGGTGGTGGAAGCAGCGCTCCATGACCCGGGCCGCGATCTCCGCGCCGGGTCCGCCGAAGCCGTTCGCCTCGTGGACCACGACCGCGCGCCCGGTCCGGCGCACCGCCGCGACCACCGTCTCCTCGTCGAAGGGCACCAGCGAGCGCAGGTCCAGGACCTCCAGGTCCCAGCCCTCCTCGCGGGCTGCCTCGGCCGCCTCCAGGCAGACCGGCAGGGAGGGCCCGTAGGTGATCAGCGTGGCGCTCGTGCCCGCCCGGCGGACCATCGCCTTCCCGATGCCCGGGACCGCCGTGGGCGCCTCCGGCGACCAGTCGGCCTTCGACCAGTACAGCCGCTTGGGCTCGAGGAAGATCACCGGGTCGTCGCTGGCGATCGCCGCGCGCATCAGCCCGTAGGCGTCCTCCACGGTCGCCGGGGTCACCACGTGCAGCCCCGGGGTGGCCAGGTAGTACGCCTCGGAGGAGTCGCAGTGGTGCTCGACCCCGCCGATGCCGCCGCCGTAGGGCACCCGGATCGTGATCGGCATCGGCATCGCGCCGCGCGTGCGGTTGCGCATCTTGGCGACGTGCGAGATCAGCTGCTCGAACGCCGGGTACGCGAAGGCGTCGAACTGCATCTCGACCACCGGGCGCAGCCCGTACATCGCCATGCCCACCGCGGCGCCCAGGATCCCGGCCTCCGCGAGCGGGGTGTCCGTACAGCGGTCCTCGCCGAACTCCTTCACGAGGCCGTCCGTGATCCGGAAGACCCCGCCCAGCGCGCCGACGTCCTCGCCCATGACGTGCACGGTCGGGTCCTCGGCCATCGCGTCGCGCAGCGCACGGCCCAGGGCCTGCGCCATGGTCGCGGGCTTGGCCGCCGTCTTCGTCGCCGGCTTCGCCGCCACCGTGGTCATCCTTCGGCCCCCGCTTCCAGTTCGGCGCGCAGCATGGCGGCCTGCTCCCGCAGCCGATCGGTCTGCTCCGTGTAGACGTGCGCGAAGAGGTCCATCGGATCGAGGACCGGATCGGCGTTCATTCCCTCGCGCAGCGCCGCCGCCATCACCTCGGCCGCGTCCTTGGCCTGCTGGATGCCCTCGGCGTCCAGCAGGCCGCGGGCGGTCAGCTCGCGCTCCAGCAGCTGCACCGGGTCGTGCGCCTTCCAGGCCTCCACCTCGGCGTCGTCCCGGTAGCGGGTCGCGTCGTCGGCGTTGGTGTGGGCGTCGATCCGGTAGGTGACGGCCTCGATCAGGGTCGGACCGCCGCCCGCGCGGGCCCTGCCGACCGCCTCGGACAGCACCTCGTGCACCGCCGCGATGTCGTTGCCGTCGACCAGCCGGCCCGGCATCCCGTACCCCACGGCCTTGTGGGCCAGCGTCGGGGCCGCGGTCTGCTTGGCCAGCGGGACGGAGATCGCGAAGCCGTTGTTCTGGACGAGGAAGACCACCGGGGCCCGCCAGACGGCCGCGAAGTTCAGCGCCTCGTGGAAGTCGCCCTCGCTGGTGCCGCCGTCGCCGACCATCGCCAGCGCCACCACGTCGTCGCCGCGCAGCCGCGCCGCGTGCGCCAGGCCCACCGCGTGCGGCAGCTGGGTCGCGAGCGGGGTGCACAGCGGGGCTATCCGGTGCTCGCGCGGGTCGTAGCCGGTGTGCCAGTCGCCGCGCAGCAGCGTCAGCGCCTGTACGGGATCCAGCCCGCGGGCCACGGCCGCCAGGGTGTCGCGGTAGCTGGGGAAGAGCCAGTCCCGGTCCTCCAGGACCAGTGCCGCCGCGATCTCGCAGGCCTCCTGACCCACGGTGGACGGGTACACCGCGAGCCGGCCCTGCCGGGTCAGCGCGGTCGCCTGGGCGTTGTAGCGGCGTCCGCGCACCAGCTCGGCGTAGCACCGGCGCATCAGCTCGGGGTCGAGCTTCTCCGCCGCCGGGGTGCCCAGCACCCGGTACGGCTCGGGGTCCGGGAGCAGCGGGGCGGCATCCGTACGGGGCCTCCAGGCGGGCGGCGGGGTGGGACGGTGGGACGCACCGGCACCGGGCAGCTCTTGGACCGTCATGGCGGCGTACACCTCCTCGTGGGAAGCGGGCAGGGAGAGCCCCGGGTGTGAGGCGCCTCACCTACCGATTGTTCGGTTCGGCGCGCAATTTGGCTACAGGCACCTCCAGGCTGTGGACAAACGGGCGCCGGGGGCCTGGGATGGGGTCAGGACGTCCAGGAGAGGGAGGCATCGGGCAATGCCGGATGAACAAATGGCCGGAGCGGGTCCGCCGCCGGCCGCACCGGGGGGCCCCGTGCCGCCCGCGGCACAGCCCGCAGCGCAGCCCGCTCCGCCGCCCGCGGGGCCGCCGACGGCCCCTCCTCGCCCGCTGGACCCCATCGACCGTTCGATCCTGCGGTTGCTCCAATCGGACGGCCGCGCCTCGATACGGTCGGTGGCGGAGCAGGTCCACGTCTCGCGGGCGAACGCCTACGCGCGGATCAACCGGCTGATCGACGACGGGGTCATCCGGGGCTTCACGGCCCGCGTGGACCACGAGCGCGCAGGTCAGGGCGCTTCCGCCTACATCACGCTCAAGATCGTGCAGAACTCCTGGCGGACGGTCCGCGAGCAGCTGCGCGAGCTGCCGGGGGCCGTGCACATCGCCCTGGTCAGCGGGGACTTCGACGTGCTCCTGCTGGTCCACACGCCGGACAACCGCACGCTGCGGGAGCTGGTGCTGACCCGGCTCCAGGCCATCCCGGAGGTGCTCTCGACCCGCACCCTGCTGGTGTTCGAGGAAACGGATCTGCTGGCACCGGGCACGGGCCCGGCGCACGAGGGCCCGGCGCTCGCCCCGGAGGACTGAGCCCGGACCCGGAAGGCCGCGCGCACCGTGCCCGAACGGCCGTGCGCGCGTCCTCGGACGGCCGTGCGCACGGCCCCGGACGGCCCTGCGCGCGCTCTCAGACGGCCGTGCGCAGGCCGCCGAAGGCCATCCGCACGACCGCGTCCGCCAGCTGCTCGCGGTCCCCGCCGGAGTGCGGGCGGTACCACTCGACCAGCGAGTTCACCATGCCGAAGAGCAGCCGCGTGGCCAGCCGCGTATCGACGTCCGCGCGCAGGTCCCCGTCGGCCGCGGCGGCCTTCAACAGCTCCGCGACCTGGTGGTCGAACTCGCGGCGCCGCTCCAGCGCCCAGCGCTCGGTACGGGTGTTGCCGCGCACCCGCAGCAGCAGGGTGACGTAGGGCAGTTCGGCGACCAGCACCTCCACCGTGCGCCGCGTGACGTACTCGACCCGCTCCACGGCCCGGCCGCGCACCGCGCCCGGCTCCTCCAGGACGGCGAACAGCCCGTCCAGGGCCCGGCTGACGGCCCGGCGCAGCAGTTCCTCCTTGCCCGCGACGTGGTGGTAGATCGAGGACTTGGAGATGCCGGCGGCCTTGGAGAGGTGCTCCATCGAGGTGCCGTCGTAGCCGCGCTCGTTGAAGACCTGCACGGCGACCGTCAGCAGGGTCTCCGGGGTGTACGTGTCGCGCCTCGCGGTGGTCACGCCCCGTCCTCCGCACCGGCGTCGTCGGCGTCCGCACCGGCGCCGTCCCCGGCCGCCGCGTCCTCGGCGTCGGCCGCGTACCCGAGCCGGTAGAGGGCGAGCGAGGGCGCGTACCGGCCGCCGGGGCAGCGCTCGTCGAGGTGGTGCAGCAGGTCGTAGGCCCAGTCCTGGCCGAGCTCGGCGTGCCATTGCGAGGGCCCGAGCGGGTAGTTGACCCCGAGCCGCATCGCGGTGTCGATGTCCTCGGCGGTGGCCACGCCGCGCGCGACCGCGTCGGCCGTGAGGTCGATCAGCATCGCCACCGTGCGGGCGACGATCATGCCGGGCACGTCCCCGATGACGGAGACGTCCTTGCCCAGCTTCTGGAAGAGGCCGACGGCCTCGGCGAGGGTCTCCTCGGAGGTGTCCTCGCTGGCGGAGAGCGCGATCCGGGTGGCCCCGCGGTAGTCGAGGGCGAGGTCGAAGTAGACGACGTCGGCGAACTCGACCGAGGTCTTGCCGTCGGCGAGGACCAGCTGGCCCTCGCCGGGCAGCTGGATGTACGGGCCGCCGGTCTCGGTGACGTCGACCGCGATCCCGGCCTCCTCCATCAGGTCGACCAGCACCGCGGCGGGACCGAGGTCCCCGACGACGCTCACCGACGCCGGACCCGCCTGGGGCCCGGCGGTGTGCGGTCGCGCGGGCGCGTCCTGCGCGGCGGCGGCCTCGCCGTACGGGAACCAGCCGTGACCCGACTTGCGGCCGAGCCGGCCCGACTGGACGAGGCGGCGCTGGGCGAGGGAGGGCGTGAACTTCGGGCTGTGGAAGAAGGATTCCCACACGGAGCGGGTGACCGCCTCGTTGACGTCCTGCCCGATCAGGTCGGTCAGTTCGAAGGGGCCCATCTTGAAGCCGCCGCTCTCGCGCAGCACGGCGTCGATCGTGGCGGGGTCGGCGCCGCGCTCCTCGTACACCGCGAAGGCCTCGGCGTAGAAGGGGCGGGCGATCCGGTTGACGATGAAGCCGGGGGTGTCCGCGCAGCTCACCGGGGTCTTGCCCCAGCCCAGGACGGTCTCGTACGCGCGCCTCGCGACCGCCGGGTCGGTCGCGAAGCCGCTGACCACCTCCACCAGCGGGAGCAGCGGGGCCGGGTTGAAGAAGTGCAGGCCGAGGAAGCGGCCGGGGTGGGCCAGGCCCGCCGCGAGTTCGGTGACGGAGAGGGAGGAGGTGTTGGTCGCCAGCAGGGCGTCCGGAGCGACCACCTTTTCGAGCGCGGTGAAGAGCGCGCGCTTGACGCCCGCGTCCTCCACGACCGCCTCGATCACCAGCGCCGCGCCGGCGAGGTCCGCCGGCTCGTGGGCCGACTCGATCCGGCCGATCGCGGCGTCGGCCTCGGCTCGATCCAGCCGCCCCTTGGCGGTCAGCCGCTCGATCCGGTCCCGCACCGCGGCGCGGCCCGCACGGGCCGCCGCCTCGTCGATGTCGTAGATCAGCACCGGGTGACCTGCGAGAAGGGCGACCTGTGCGATGCCCTGGCCCATGGTGCCGGCGCCGACGACCGCCACAGTGCGGGAGCGCTCGATTGCTGTCATGACCCGATCCTCCCGCACCGACTTATCCACAGGTCCGTCGGGCCCTCTTGTCCCGACCGATCGTTCGGTTACTCTAACTCCAGTCTGCTCTTCCCCGCCCTTCCTTGCCCGATCCGCTCGCCGATCCGCACCAGCGGTCCGCAGTTCGATCCCGCCCGGCTCAACGAGGAGTTGGTCCCAGATGGCCGCCGCGCTCACCGTCCCCCAGCTGTCCGAGAAGCACCGGACCACGCTCGACCAGGCGCTGGAGGCCATCCGCAGCCGTGCCTACTGGTCCCCGCACCCCGAGCACCCCAAGGCCTACGGCGAGAACGCCGCGGCCGAGGGCCTCGCCGCCTTCGAGGCCGTCCGCGGCACCCGGTTCGACCTGGAGCAGCCCGGTACCGACGGCTGGGCGGGCGCCGAGGTGTCGCCGTTCGGACCGGAGCTCGGCGTCGAGTACCCGCACGTCGACCCCGACGTGCTGCTGCCGGCCATGAAGGCGGGCATGGGCGCCTGGCGCGACGCGGGCCCCGAGGCCCGCGCCCTCGTCTGCGTCGAGATCCTGGCGCGGATCAGCGCCCGTACGCACGAGTTCGCGCACGCGGTCATGCACACCAGCGGCCAGGCCTTCATGATGGCCTTCCAGGCGGGCGGCCCGCACGCACAGGACCGCGGCCTGGAGGCCGTGGCCTACGCGTACGAGGAGCAGACCCGGGTCCCGGGGCGGGCCGACTGGTCCAAGCCGCAGGGCAAGAAGGACCCGCTGGAGCTGGGCAAGACCTTCACCGCCGTGCCGCGCGGCGTCGCGCTGGTCATCGGCTGCAACACCTTCCCCACCTGGAACGGCTACCCGGGCCTGTTCGCCTCCCTGGCCACCGGCAACCCGGTGCTGGTCAAGCCCCACCCGCGGGCCGTGCTGCCGCTCGCGCTCACGGTGCGGGTGGCCCGCGAGGTCCTCGCCGAGGCCGGCTTCGACCCCAACCTCGTGGCGCTGGCCGTCGAGAACCCGGGCGAGGGCATCGCCAAGACCCTCGCGGTCCGCCCCGAGATCAAGCTGATCGACTACACCGGCTCCACCGCCTTCGGCGACTGGCTGGAGGCCAACGCCCGCCAGGCGCAGGTGTACACGGAGAAGGCCGGGGTCAACACGGTCGTCCTGGACTCCACCGACGACTACAAGGGGATGCTGGGCAACCTGGCCTTCTCGCTCTCCCTCTACAGCGGCCAGATGTGCACGACCCCGCAGAACCTGCTGATCCCGCGCGACGGCATCGCCACCGACGCGGGCCACAAGTCCTACGACGAGGTCGTGGCCGACCTGGCCCGCCAGGTCGAGGGGCTGCTGGGCGACGACGGCCGGGCCAACGCGCTGCTGGGCGCGCTGGTCAACCCGGACGTGAAGGCGCGGCTGGAGGCGGCGGCCGGGCTCGGCGAGGTCGCGCTGGCCTCGCGCGAGGTCGCCAACCCGGAGTTCCCGGACGCGGTGGTCCGTACGCCGGTGATGGTCAAGCTGGACGCGGGCAAGGCCGACCCGGAGGCGGCGTACCTCTCCGAGTGCTTCGGCCCGGTCTCCTTCGCGGTGGCGGTCGACTCGACCGCGGACGCGCTGGAGCTGCTGCGGCGCACGGTGCGGGAGAAGGGCGCCATGACGGTCGGCGCGTACACCTCCTCGGCCGACACCGAGCGCGCGATCGAGGAGGTCTGCCTGGAGGAGTCCGCGCAGCTCTCCTTGAACCTGACGGGCGGGGTCTTCGTCAACCAGACCGCCGCCTTCTCCGATTTCCACGGCTCGGGTGGCAATCCGGCCGCTAACGCCGCTCTGTGCGACGGGGCGTTCGTGGCCAACCGCTTCCGAGTGGTGGAGGTGCGCCGCCAGGCCTGAGCGGCTGCCCACTGGTCAGGCCTTCGGGCCGCCCCAGTGAAAGAGGGTCATGGCCACGCTGGTGGCGAGGTTGTAGCTGGAGACCTGCGGACGCATCGGCAGGGACACCAGGTGATCGGCCCGGGCGCGCAGTTCGGGCGAGATGCCGTGGCGTTCCGAGCCGAAGGCGAGCAGGGCGTCGTCCGGGAGGGTGAGGGCGCGGATGTCCTCGCCCTCCGGATCGAGCGCGTAGAGCGGCCCCGGGGGCAGCTCCTCCAGCTCCAGCCGGGCCACCGAAGTGGCGTAGTGCAGCCCGGCGCCCGCGCGGACCACGTGCGGGTGCCAGGGGTCGAGATCGCCCCGGGTCACGACGCCGGTGGCGCCGAAACCGGCCGCGAGGCGGACGACGGCGCCGACGTTGCCCAGGTTGCGCGGGTTGTCCAGGACCACCACCGGCGCGCTGCGGGGGGTGCGCTCGAGCGCGCCCCGCAGGGCCTCCCGGTCCGGGCGCACGGCGAGGGCCGCGACCCCGGTCGGGTGCACGCGGGTCACCAGCTCGCGCAAGGGCGCCTCGCGCACGAGGCCGTCCAGGGCGGCCCGGACGTCCGGGGCCAGTTCGTCGGCCAGCTCCAGCAGCGCCCCGCGGTCCTCGGCGACGGCGAGGGCGACCTCCGCGCCGAAGCGCACCGCGTGCTTGAGCGCGTGGAAACCGTCGAGGAGCACCAGCTCCTCCCGCCCCGCGGCCTCGCGCCACCGCCGGACCGCCTCGTCCGCCCCGTCCGCCTCGGCCGCACGGGCCGTCTCTGCGCTGCTCATGCGCACGACCTTACGGCGCGGGCGCGGGCGCGCACTCCCGCTCCTGCGGCGGCGGCGAAGGCTCCGCGTCCGCGGCCCGGTCCGCGGACCCGCCCGCCCGTTCGCGCAGGGCCCGGGCCCGCGCCCCCAGCCACACCAGGAACACCGTCGGCAGGAAGACGGCGTCGGCGGCGATCATCGCCAGCGAGAAGAACGGCAGCCCCAGCAGCACCGCGATCCCCGCGTGCTCCAGCATCATCACGCAGAGCAGTACGTTCTTGATCCGCCGGTTGAAGAGCGTGAACGGGAAGGCGACCTGCACCATGACCGTCCCGTAGGTCAGCAGCATCACCAGGGTGCCGCTGGCCGCGAGCAGCCCCGAGAGCGCGGGCCAGGGCGTGAAGTAGTCCAGCCCCAGCGGGTAGTACAGGGCGGTGCCGTCCTGCCAGCGCGAGCCCTGGATCTTGTACCAGCCGGCCGTGGCGTAGATCAGGCAGACCTCCACCATGATCACCAGCAGTCCCGCGTTGTGCACCAGGTCGGCGATCACGTCCAGGGTCGCGCGTCCCTCGCCGTCCGGCTCGTAGCGCTCGACCATCCACCACAGGCCCTGGACCACCCACAGCGTCGCGAACACGGCCAGCCAGCCGGTGCTGACCGCGTCGGTGAAGGCGGCGTAGGGCAGCACCAGGCCCAGCAGGACCCACAGCACCGGCCCGGCGGCCCCGGTGGACGCCGATCCGGTCCGCGCCGCGCGCCGCGCGTCCAGCGACCAGACCTGCGCGCACCGGGTGAGCACGAGGTAGAGGGCCATCAGGTGGATGACGTTGTCCCCGCCGTCGCCCATGAACACGCTGCGGTTCTGCAGGGACAGCACCCCGACCATGAACAGCACGGACGTCGCCCGGGTGCGCCAGCCGAGCAGCAGCAGCGCCGCCGACCCGAGCGCGAGCGCGTAGACGATCTCGAACCAGAGCGTCGAGTCCGACCACATCAGCACGGTGAAGGCGCGGTTCGAGTCGATCAGCCGCTCGGCCAGCTGCCAGCTCCAGGGCCCGTCGGGACCGTACAGCTCGCGCCGGTTCGGGAACTCGCGCAGCAGGAAGAGCAGCCAGGTCGCGGAGAACCCGATCCGGACGACGGCGCTCTGGTACGGGCCCAGCGCCTGCCCGGTGGCCTTCGCCAGCCCCCGGCCCACCGCCGCCCGGACCGCACCGGCGCGGGCGCGGACGGGGGCGCCGGGGCTCACACGCTCGGCACGGTCCACCACGGCAGCTCCCGGTAGTAGGTCTGGGTGTCGGTCTTCTCCGCGCTCCACGGCGGCGCCGCCACCGAGGTCGTCGCCGAGCGCAGCTGGATCCGCAGGATCCGGTCCCCCGCGCCGGTGCCGGCGCCGGTGCCGGAGCCGGTCAGCCGGGCGACGGCGATCCGCTGGAGGTAGGTCTCGGAGAGCGCGCCCCGGTCGCCGTTCGGCTTGTTGTCCTCGTCGTGCGAGCCCGTGAAGAAGTCCCAGGCCCGGCGGAGCTCGTTCTGCTGGGTGTGGCTGGGGAGCGGGTTGTGCCGTATGGCGTCGGCGTCGGCGGCGGACAGGTCGCGCCACGCGGTGGTGGTCAGCTCCCCCGCTCCGGTGCGCACCTGGGCGCGCGCCTCGACGGCGATGTTCTGCTGGAGCGGGTTCGGCGCGAAGAGCTTCCAGTTCTGCTCGAACTCGGGGTAGATCCAGTCGTCCACCGTGCGCGCGTGCTGTTTGCCGACCGTGTTGGACGGCGCGACGTGCAGGAACACCAGCGCCAGGTGCCAGCAGGTGGTGACCGCGACGGCGCCGAGCGCCAGGGCCGCGACGACCCGGTACGGGGTGGACAGACCGGCGATTCCGGGGGCTCGGGGCGGCCGCGCCGGGGGCCCTGCCGCGGCTTCGTGCTCCTTCGAAACCATCCCGCCCCGATCTTCGGCCATCCACAGAGGTTGACACCCTACGGGCCGTCGTCTCACCATTGAAGAGAATGAACCGAACGATCGGTCGGTCGGGCGGTAGGGCGACATCGGCAGGGGGCCGTGATGGTGGCAGTGACCCCGGAGACGGGGCAGGGCATGGCCCTCGCGGCAGGCCTGACGGAGCAGCTGGTGGCGGCCTTCGAGGCGGCCGTCGCGGCCGAGGAGCGGGTCGAACCGCGCGACTGGATGCCCGAGGAGTACCGCGCCTCGCTGGTCCGCCAGATGGCCCAGCACGCCCACTCCGAAATCATCGGCATGCAGCCCGAGGCCAACTGGATCACCCGCGCGCCCTCGCTGCGCCGCAAGGCGATCCTGATGGCCAAGGTGCAGGACGAGGCCGGCCACGGGCTCTACCTGTACAGCGCCGCGGAGACCCTGGGCACCAGCCGCGACGAGCTGCTCGACAAGCTGCACGCCGGCAAGCAGAAGTACTCCTCGATCTTCAACTACCCCACCCTGACCTGGGCCGACGTCGGCGCCATCGGCTGGCTCGTGGACGGCGCGGCGATCACCAACCAGGTCCCGATCTGCCGCTGCTCCTACGGTCCGTACGCCCGGGCCATGGTCCGCATCTGCAAGGAGGAGTCCTTCCACCAGCGCCAGGGCTACGAGCTGCTGCTCGCCCTCTCGCAGGGCACCGAGGCGCAGCACGCCATGGCGCAGGACGCGGTCGACCGCTGGTGGTGGCCCTCCCTGATGATGTTCGGCCCGCCCGACGACGAGTCGGCGCACTCCGCCCAGTCGATGGCCTGGCGGATCAAGCGGCACACCAATGACGAGCTGCGCCAGCGCTTCGTGGACATCGCCGTCCCGCAGGCCGAGTCGCTGGGCCTGACCCTGCCCGACCCGGACCTGCGGTGGAACGAGGAGCGCGGGCACCACGACTTCGGCGCGATCGACTGGTCGGAGTTCTGGGACGTGCTCAAGGGCAACGGCCCCTGCAACGACCAGCGCATCGGCCAGCGCCGCCGGGCGCACGAGGACGGCGCGTGGGTCCGCGACGCGGCCGCGGCGTACGCGTCCAAGCACACCGCACAGAACGAGGAGGCACGGGTATGACGCAGAACTGGCCGCTGTGGGAGGTGTTCGTGCGCTCGCGCCGCGGGCTCTCGCACACGCACGCGGGGAGCCTGCACGCCCCCGACGCGGAGATGGCGCTGCGCAATGCCCGCGACCTGTACACGCGGCGGGGCGAGGGCATCTCCATCTGGGTGGTGCCCTCGGCGGCGGTGACCGCGTCCTCGCCGGACGAGCGGGACCCGTTCTTCGCCTCGGCGGGCGACAAGCCGTACCGCCACCCCACCTTCTACGACATCCCGGAGGGGGTGCGTCACCTGTGACCACCACGTCGCAGACCCCGCCGCGTACCCCGCCCGCGGCCGCCGCGCCCGGCGGCTCCGTCCCGCTGACGGAGTCCGAGCGCACGGCGGCCCTCGCCCTGGGCGACGACGCGCTGATCCTCTCCCACCGCCTCGGCGAGTGGGCCGGGCACGCGCCCGTCCTGGAGGAGGAGGTCGCGCTGGCGAACATCGCCCTCGACCTGCTGGGCCAGGCCCGCGTGCTGCTCTCCATGGTCGGCGACGAGGACGAGCTGGCCTTCCTCCGCGAGGAGCGCGCCTTCCGCAACGTCCAGCTGGCCGAGCAGCCGGTCGGGGACTTCGCCCACACCATCGTGCGCCAGCTCTTCTTCTCGCTCCACCAGCAGCTGCTCTTCACCGAACTGGCCGCCGGGGACGGGCCCTTCGCGCCGCTCGCGGCCAAGGCGGTCAAGGAGATCGCCTACCACCGCGACCACGCCGAGCAGTGGACCCTGCGGCTCGGCGACGGCACCGAGGAGAGCGCGCGCAGGATGCGGGCCGCCCTGGACTCCCTGTGGAGGTTCACCGGCGAGCTGTTCCAGCCGGTGCCCGGCCTGGAGGTGGACTGGGCCGCCCTGGAGGAACGCTGGCTGACCGCGGTGGGCGAGGTGCTGGGGCGGGCCCGCCTGGCGCTGCTGGAAGGCCCCCGCACCGGAGCCTGGGCCGCCGGAGCCGGGCGCCAGGGCCTGCACACCGAGTCGTTCGGGCGGATGCTCGCGGAGATGCAGCACCTGCACCGCAGCCACCCGGGGGCCTCGTGGTGACCGCGACGCGGCTGGAGGAGCAGCTGGCGGCGCTGGCGGGCTCGGTGCCCGACCCCGAGCTGCCCGTGCTGACCCTGGCCGAGCTGGGCGTGGTGCGCGGGGTGCGGATGGGCGAGGACGGGAGCGCCCAGGTGACGCTCACCCCGACCTACACCGGGTGCCCCGCCATCGAAGCCATGTCCGCCGACATCGAGCGGGTGCTGCACGACCACGGCATCGCCGAGGTGAGCGTGCGGACCGTGCTCTCGCCCGCCTGGTCCACCGATGACATCAGCGCCGAGGGCCGCCGCAAGCTGGCGGAGTTCGGGATCGCCCCGCCCCGGCCGCACGCGGCCGGCGGGCCGGTGTCGATCAGCCTGTCGGTGCGCTGCCCGCAGTGCGGGTCCACCGACACCGAGCTGCTCAGCCGCTTCTCCTCCACCGCGTGCAAGGCCCTGCGCCGCTGCGTCTCCTGCCGCGAGCCGTTCGACCACTTCAAGGAGCTGTAGATGACCGCGGCCCGGCACGGCGCGTTCCACCCGTTGACGGTGACGGAGGTCGAGAGGCTCACCGACGACTCGGTCGCGCTCACCCTGCGGGTGCCGCCGGAGCTGCGCGAGGAGTACCGGCACGCCCCGGGCCAGCACCTGACCCTGCGCCGCCGACCGGCCGACGGGTCGGAGGTCCGGCGCACGTATTCGATCTGCTCCCCCGCCCCGGCCGCCGACGGTCCCGGTCCGCAGTGGCTGCGGGTCGGGGTGCGGCTGGTGGAGGGCGGCGAGTTCTCCACCTTCGCGCACAAGGAGATCGCCGCGGGGGACGTCCTGGAGGTGATGGTCCCGGCCGGCCGGTTCGTGCTGGACCCGGCCGCCGCCCCGGCCACCGCGCACTACGCGGCCGTCGTCGGCGGCAGCGGGATCACCCCGGTGCTGTCGATCGCCGCGACCCTGCTCGCCGCCCGGCAGGACGCCCGGTTCTGCCTGGTGCGCAGCGACCGTACGGCGGCCTCGACGATGTTCCTGGAGGACGTCGCCGACCTCAAGGACCGCTACCCCGACCGGTTCCAGCTGGTCACCGTCCTGTCCCGGGAGGAGCAGGAGGCCGGGCTGCCGTCCGGGCGGCTCGACGAGGAGCGGCTGGCGGCGCTGCTGCCCGCGCTCCTGCCGGTGGGCGAGGTGGCGGGCTGGTTCCTGTGCGGGCCCTACGGCCTGGTCCAGGGCGCCGAGCGGGCGCTGGGCGCGCTGGGCGTCGCCCGCGCCCGGATCCACGAGGAGATCTTCCACGTCGAGGACACCGCCACCACCGCGGCGCCCGCCGCCACCGGTCCCAGCGGCGGTCCGGGCGCGGCGGCCCGGGTCACCGCCCGGCTCGACGGCCGCTCCGGCACCTGGCCCGTCCAGGAGGGCGAGTCCCTGCTGGACGCGGTGCTGCGGGGCCGCGCGGACGCCCCGTACGCCTGCAAGGGCGGGGTGTGCGGCACCTGTCGGGCGTTCCTGGTGACGGGCGAGGTCCGGATGGAGCGGAACTTCGCGCTGGAGGCCGAGGAGACCGAGGCCGGATTCGTGCTGGCCTGCCAGTCGCACCCCGTGACGGAGGAAGTGGAGATCGACTTCGACCGCTGATCCGGTGCGTGCGGCGGCGGTCGCCCGGGCCGCCGCACGGAGCCGCGCGCGGTACTCCTGTGCTTTTTCAGGAACGTGTTCTATCTTGACGCACCGTCAGACAGAAACACATCCGGTGCGCGCGGGAGGACAGGCAGTGGACTTCACCTTCACCGAGGAGCAGCAGGCCGCGGTCGAGGCGGCGAGGGCCGTCTTCGCGGACGTCGCGCCCGACAGCGTGCCCAGCCCCGCGCTCACGCCGGGCTCCGTCGCCGACGAGTTCGACCGACCGCTGTGGGCCAAGCTCGCCGCCGGCGACCTGATCGGCCTGGTCCTCGACCCGGCGCACGGCGGGGCGGGGCTCGACACCATCGCCCTGTGCCTGGTCCTGCGCGAAGCGGCGAAGGTACTGGCCCGGGTGCCGCTGCTGGAGCACTGCGCCACCGCCATGGCGATCCAGGCGCACGGCGGCCCGGCCCTGCACGCCGAACTGCTGCCCGCGCTCGCCCGCGGCGAGAGCGTGCTGACCGTCGCCGCCCACGGCCGCTCGGGCCACGACCCGGCCGAGCTGGCCGTCACCGCCCGCCGGGAGGACGACGGCGGCTGGACCCTGGACGGCGTGCAGACGGCCGTTCCCTGGGCGCACAGCGCCGACTGGATCGCCGTACCCGCCCACCTCGGTGAGGGGGACGCGGTCATCGCGCTCGTCCCGCGCGGCGCCGAAGGCCTCGCCCTCGCCGACCAGTTCTCCACCAGCGGCGAGAAGATGGCGGAGCTGACCCTGGACGGGGTACGGGTCCCCGCGGACCACCTCATCGACGCACCCGGCGCCTGGGAGCGGCTGCGTCAGGTGCTGGCCACCGGCACCTGCGCCCTGGCCCTCGGCCTCGGCGAGGGCGTCCTGACCATGACCAGCCAGTACACGAGCAAGCGCGAGCAGTTCGGCTTCCCCGTCGCCAGCTTCCAGGCGGTCGCGGTACAGGCCGCCGACCGCTACATCGACCTGCGCGCCATGGAGGTCACCCTCTGGCAGGCCGCCTGGCGGCTGGACGCGGCGACGGACGGAGCGGGCGGGCCGCTGCCGAGCGCCGGGGACGTGGCGGTGGCCAAGATCTGGGCGTCCGACGGGGTCCGCCGGGTCGTCCAGACCGCCCAGCACCTGCACGGCGGCTTCGGCGCCGACACCGACTACCCCCTGCACCGCTACCACGCCTGGGCCAAGCAGCTGGAACTCCAGCTCGGCCCGGCGGCGGCCCACGAGGAGGCCCTGGGCGACCTGCTGGCCGCCCATCCCCTCACCTGACCGCCCCGAGCGGGTCCTACAGGACGAAGGCCGGGTTCCCGTTGTCCGTCACCATCGGGCGCCCGGCGGCGTCCCAGGCCTGCATCCCGCCGTCGATGTTCACCGCGTCGATCTCCTGGCGCACCAGGTACTGGGTGACCTGCGCGGAGCGCCCGCCGACCCGGCACATCACGTGGACGCGCGGGGCGCCCTCGATCGCGTCCATGGCCTCGGTCAGCTCACCGAAGCGCGCCACGAAGTCGCTCATCGGGATGTGCAGCGCACCCTCGACATGACCGGCCGCCCATTCGTCGTCCTCACGGACGTCGAGGACAAAGCCTTCGGAGGGCACCGCGGCAACGTCCACCGAGGGGAGCGGTCCGAAGTTCATAGCTGTCGCCTTCTCTCGTAACAGGGGTGGTCAGAACCTATCCGAACCGCGCCGGACACCGCCCCACCCCACGGACATCCGCCGCGGACCCCTACTCGGCCAGCGCGGCCAGCTCCGCCTCGCGCTCGGAGACCTGCCCGAGCAGCTGCTCGGCGATCTCCTCCAGCAGCCGGTCGGGGTCCTCCGGAGCCATCCGCAGCATCGACCCGATCGCGCTGTCCTCCAGCTCCCGCGCCACCACGGCCAGCAGCTCCTTGCGGCGCGCGAGCCACTCCAGGCGTGCGTAGAGCTCCTCGGTCTGCGAGGGGCGCTCCTCCTGCGGCGCCGGACCGGCCGCCCACTCCTCGGCCAGCTCCCGCAGCAGCGGTTCGTCGCCCCGCCCGTACGCGGAGTTCACCCGGGCGATGAACTCGTCCCGCCGGGTCCGCTCCGCATCGTCCTGCGCCAGGTCGGGGTGGGCCTGGCGGACCAGTTCGCGGTAGAGGCGGCGGACCTCCTCGGACGGGCGGACCCGCTCCGGAGGCCGCACCGGCTGGTCGGTGAGCATGGCACCGGCGTCGTCGGAGATGCCGTCCGAGTCCAACCAGTCGTGGAACAGCTCGTCCACTCCGGGCATCGGCATGACCAGCGCCCGCGCGTCCCGCGCCCTGCGCAGGTCCTCGGGGTCACCGGTGCGGGCCGCCCTGGCCTCGGCGATCAGCGCGTCGAGCTCGTCGAGCCGCGAGTACATCGGGCCGAGCTTCTGGTGGTGCAGCCGGGAGAAGTTCTCGACCTCCACCCGGAAGGTCTCCACCGCGATCTCGAACTCGATCAGCGCCTGCTCGGCGGCGCGCACGGCCCGCTCCAGCCGCGCCTCGGGACGCTCGTCGTCGGAGGCCGCGGGGTCCTTGGCAGTCTGCTCGTTCACCCGGCCACCCTACGGCCCGCCCGAAGCGCGTGTTTCACGTGAAACATCCCTCACACACCCGACTCGGCGGCGACCCGCCCGGACCGCACCGCGGCCACCAGATCCGCGTGATCGGCCTCACTGCGGTCGGCGTAGGCCACCGCGAAGGCGGCGACGGCCTCGTCCAGTTCCTCGTTCTTGCCGCAGTACCCGGCCAGGACCCGCGGATCGGCACTGTGCGCGTGCGCCCGCGCGAGCAGCGCCCCGGTCATCCGGCCGTAGTCGTCGATCTGGTCCACGGCGAGCGCGGCCGGGTCCACGCTGCCCTTGCGGTTGCGGAACTGCCGCACCTGGAAGGGACGGCCCTCGACCGTGGTCCAGCCGAGCAGGATGTCGGAGACGACCTGCATCCGCTTCTGCCCGGCGACCACCCGGCGGCCCTCGTGCTCCTCCGGCGGGGCGTCGAAGCCCAGCCCCGCCAGGTGCGGCAGGAGCACCGAGGGCCGCGCCTCCTTCACCTGGAGCACCAGCGGCTCACCGCGGTGGTCCAGCAGCAGCACCACGTAGGAACGGGTCCCGACGCTGCCCGTGCCCACCACCCGGAAGGCCACGTCGTGGATCGCGTACCGGGCCAGCAGCGGCAGCCGGTCCCCCTGGAGCGTGTGCAGGTACGGGCCCAACGAGGCCGCGACCGCCGCCGCCTCCTGGTCCCCGACCCGCCGCAGCACCGGCAACGCGTCCACGAAACGGCGACCGCCGTCGGGCGCGACCTCGGTGGACTTGGCGGCGAACCGCGCACTGGTGTTGTTACGGGCCTTCTCCGACACCCGCTCCAGCGTGCCCAGCAGATCCCGGGCGTCGGTGTGCGAGACCAGTTCCTCGTCGGCGATGGCGTTCCAGGCGTCCAGCGCCGGCAGCTTGGCCAGCAACCGCATCGTGCGCCGGTAGGCGCCGACCGTGTCCAGGGCGGCCGCCCGGCAGGTGTCCTCGTCGGCCCCCGCCACCCGCCCGGCCAGCACCAGCGAGGTGGCCAGCCGCTTGAGGTCCCACTCCCAGGGCCCGAAGACGGTCTCGTCGAAGTCGTTGAGGTCGATCACCAGCCGCCCTCGGGCGTCGCCGTACAGCCCGAAGTTGGCCGCGTGGGCGTCCCCGCAGATCTGCGCGCCCACCCCGGTCACCGGCGTCGCCGCCAGGTCATGGGCCATCAGACCGGCGGCCCCGCGCAGGAACGCGAAGGGATTGGCCGCCATCCGCCCCACCCGGATCGGCGTCAGCTCCGCCACCCGTCCGACGTTGGACTCCTCCACCGCGCGCACCGCGTCCGGACGTCCGGCCACCGGCGCGAACCGCGCGTGCGCGGCGCGCGGCACCCGGTCCCGCAGCGCCTTGCCCTCGGCCCGGGGCGAGGGCGCGCCCACCGCCGCCACCCGCGCCGCGTACCCCGCGACCTCCGGTATCCGCTCGGCCGCCGCCGCCCTGCCACCGGTCTTGCCCGCGGCCCTGCTGTGGGTCCTGCCGTTGGCCTTCGCCGCGCCCCGGTCCGGTACCGCCGCCATGTGTGCCGCCCCCGCTAGATCACGTGCGCGGAAGAACCACTGCACGTCTGGATCACTGCTCGTCCGCGGATGACCGTACCGATCGGGACAGAGCCGGGGAAGGGGGGTCAAGGGGTACATCAGAGTCCGGCGTCCCGCGCGAGCAGCGCCGCCTGCACCCGGTTCTCACATCCCAGCTTCGCCAGGATCCGGCTCACGTACGTCTTCACCGTCGCCTCGCTCATGTGCAGCCGCCGCCCGGCGTCCGCGTTGGAGAGCCCCTCGCCCAACAACGCCAACACCCCGCGCTCGCGCTCGCTCAGCGCCGCGATGCGGCGCCGGGCCTCCTCGGCGCGCCCCGCGGACCGGCCCGACGCCAACTGGTCCACGACGTGCCGGGTCGCCGCCGGGGAGAGGTACGCGTCCCCCGCCGCGGCCGCCCGGACCGCCCCGATCAGCTCGGCCGGGGCGGAGTCCTTCAGCAGGAAGCCCGCACTGCCGTGGGACAGGGCCCGCAGCACGTTCTCCCGCTCCCCGAAGGTCGTCAGGATCAGGGCGTGCGCCGAGGGCGCCGCCCGCACCAGTTCGTCGAGCGCGGCCAGCCCGTCCATGACCGGCATCTGGATGTCCAGCAGCACCACGTCGGGCGCGTGGGCGCGCGCCAGCTCCACGGCCTCCCGCCCGTTCGCGGCCTCGGCGACCACCTCGATGTCCGGGGCGGAGGTCAGGATCATCCTGATCCCGGCCCGGATGAGCGGTTCGTCATCGGCGATCACCACTCGGATCACACCGCTCGGCGCTCCCGTCGGCCCTGCCGCCCCCGTCGTGCCCGTCACGCCAGTCACCCGCGCCCGCTCCCGCCGCTCCTGCTCCGTGGCCCTAATTGGTCTCGTACGCCTGCTTCTCCACGAGCTTGCCGTCCTTGAAGCAGAACCGGAAAACGCTCTCGGTGGTCGTCTCCCCGTTCCCGGAGGAGGCCAACAGTGCCATGCAGTGCGCGCCCTCCGGCGGCGGCGGGCCCTTCCTCTCCAACCCGTCGGTCAGGATGCTGCTGCCGTCGGGCAGCCGCCCGCGCACCACGTCCTCCGACTCCCCCAGTTTGGCGGCGTCGTAGTCGGCCCGACTGATCGTCACGTCCCCCGCCGAACCCACCAGCAGCGCCACGGCGGCCCCGATCACGATCACCAGCACCACCAGCGCCGCGAAGGCGATCCCGCAGCCCAGCGCGATGCCACCGGTCCGGCCGCGCCCCCGCCGCAGCTCCCGGTCGACCGCGGCCCAGTCCATCGGCGCCGCCGCGCCCTTGCCCCGCGCTCCCCGGAGCTGCTGCCCGAAGTCGTCGGCCACCTCCTCCGCGCCCGTCTCCCGCGCACCGGCCGGTTCCGTCCCGTAGGGCAGCACCCCGGCCACCCGGAAGCCGCCGCCCTCCACGGCTCCGGCGTGGACCATCCCGCCGACGAGCCGGGCGCGCTCGCGCAGCCCCGTCAGCCCCTGGCCGCCCGAGACCACCTCGCCCGCGCCGGGTCCGGCGGCCGGCCCGTTGGCGATCTCGACCACCAGGGAGTCGTCCTCGTACCGCAGTTCCACCGTGATCACCGCGCCCGGTGCGTGCTTGTAGGCGTTGGTGAGGGACTCCTGGGCGATCCGGTACGCCGCGTGGTCGCAGGCCGCGACGAGCGGCCTCGGCCGTCCCGAGGTGGTCAGCCGGACATCGGTGCCCGCGCCGCGCGCCGCCTCGACGATCCCGGCGATCCCGGCCACCCCGCGCGCCGCGGGCCCCGCGGACTCCTCCACCGGTACCGGCGCCTCGACCCCGTCCCGCAGGATGCCGACGACCTCGCGCAGTTCGTGCATGGCCGCCACCGAAGCCTGTCGCAGCACCCCGACCGCCTCGCGCTGGCGTTCGGTCAGCACCGGATCGACCTCCAGCGCGCCGGTGTGCACCGAGATCAGGGCCAGCTGGTGCCCGAGGCTGTCGTGCATGTCCTGGGCGATCCGCTGCCGCTCGCGCAGCCTCGCCTGCCCGGCGACCATCGCCCGCTCGCGCAGGAGCTGGGCGTTGCGCTCCTGGAGGGCGTGCAGCAGCGTGCGGCGCTGGGACCAGTAGCGGCTGGCGAGCGCGGGCATGACGGTCACCGCGAGGAACATCAGCGTGCCGAAGACGACCACCAGCACGACCCGGCCCTGGTCCCAGTCCTTGAAGACGCTGAGCCCGACCGAAGCGACGAAGGCCACGGTGAAGGCGCCGAGCGCCCGCAGGACGCCCTCGATGCGCCGGCCCGCCGACCAGCCGAGCAGGATCGTGACGAGGAACGCACCGGGCAGGTACGCCCCGAGCCCCGAGCCCACCACCAACGTGAGCACCGGCAGCCGGCGCCGCATCAGGGTGAGCAGCAGCACGGCCACCGCGCTGCCCAGCATGCGCAGGGGGGTGCCGTTGTCCAGCTCCTCGACGCCCAGGCCGACCATCACCATCACGGCGGCGAGCACCAGGTCGCCGGCCACCGTCCGCGCAGTCCACGGTTCGGGCCCCTTCAGCCAGTCCAGGCCCGCCCGCATCCTCGCCGTCGCATCCACGCCCCGACCCTAGACAGCGCCCGCACCGCCCGTCCGCCCACTTTCGTCGCGCCCGTCCCAACGAAAGTCGGACGGACCATCGGCACACGACGAAGAAGCCCCGCAGATCGATGATCTGCGGGGCTTCTCACAAGTGGGCGAGGGGGGATTTGAACCCCCACGTCCCGAAGGACACTGGCACCTGAAGCCAGCGCGTCTGCCGTTCCGCCACTCGCCCGAGTAGCTCTCCAGCGGTTCTTCCCTTGCGGGCCGTTCCCCTGGCGACATCGGAACACTAACACGTCAGAGGGGGTGGAATCACATCGCTTTCCCCGACGCCCACCGGCAGTCCCGCCAGCCCCTCCCGGACAGCGCTCCGGGTGCGGGACACTGTTGTCCGGGCGACCCTACGATCCCTTGTGAGGACCAACACTCCTCGCCGCGGACCCGGAGGGGAACCAGCCGAATCCGCCACGCGTGGATACGATCAGTAAGCAGTACAGGGCGACAACGACGGAGGAGGTGCCCCATGGGAGTTCTGAAGCGGTTCGAGCAGCGACTCGAAGGTCTGGTGAACGGCACCTTCGCCAAGGTCTTCAAGTCCGAGGTCCAGCCGGTCGAGATCGCGGGCGCGCTGCAACGCGAGTGCGACAACAACGCGACCATCTGGAACCGCGAGCGGACCGTCGTCCCCAACGACTTCATCGTGGAGCTGAGCGCCGGCGACTACGAGCGGCTGAGCCCCTACTCCGGTCAGCTCGGCGACGAGTTGGCCGGCCTCGTGCGGGACTACGCCAAGCAGCAGCGCTACAGCTTCATGGGTCCCATCAAGGTCCACCTGGAGAAGGCGGACGACCTGGACACCGGTCTGTACCGGGTCCGCAGTCGCACCCTCGCCTCCAGCACCTCCCAGCCGCAGGGCGAGCAGGGCCATCCGCAGCAGGCTCAGCCTTCGCCCGCGCCCGGCCAGGGCCGCGCCGGCGGTTACGGGTATCCGCCCGTCGCCGCCCCGCCCATGCCCCACAACCCTCCGGGCGACCCCCAGCGGCGCCCGGGTCCCGGTCCGGTGCCGGGAAACGGCGGCGCCACGCGCTGCTGGATCGAGATCAACGGCACCCGCCACCAGATCTCGCGCGCCACGCTCGTACTCGGCCGAAGCACCGAAGCCGACGTGCGGATCGACGACCCCGGCGTCTCGCGCCGGCACTGTGAGATCCGGACCGGAACGCCTCCCTCGATCCAGGATCTCGGGTCCACCAACGGCATCGTGGTGGACGGGCAGCACACCACCCGCGCTACGCTCCGCGACGGCTCGCGGATCGTCGTGGGCAACACGACCATCATTTATCGGCAAGCCGAAGGGTGAAGCGGGGGCAATGTCAGAGCTGACCCTTACGGTCATGCGGTTGGGTTTCCTGGCCGTTCTGTGGCTGTTCGTCATCGTGGCCGTCCAGGTCATCCGTAGCGACCTCTTCGGGACGCGGGTGACGCAGCGCGGTTCACGCCGCGGCGGCGACAACCGCGCTCCGCAGCAACAGCAGCAGTCGGGCGGCGGCCGTCAGGCCGCGCCACCGCAGCAGCGCCAGCGCCGCGGTGCGCCGACCAAGCTGGTCGTCTCCGAGGGCACCCTCACGGGCACCACGGTCGCCCTCCAGGGGCAGACCATCACGCTGGGCCGGGCCCACGACTCCACGATCGTGCTGGACGACGACTACGCCTCCAGCCGGCATGCCAGGATCTACCCCGACCGTGACGGCCAGTGGATCGTCGAGGATCTCGGGTCCACCAACGGCACGTATCTCGACCGGACCCGGCTGACCACCCCGACGCCCATTCCTCCGGGCGCCCCGATCCGCATCGGCAAGACCGTCATCGAGCTGCGGAAGTAGTACGAGAATGAGCGAGCGGAGCGAGCGAGCCGCGGCGGTCCGTCCCCTTGGGACGACGGACCCGCGCGCGCTCCCGACCGGAGGGTGGGCAGTGTGGCTCGAGACCGGTTGTACCCGGAGTCGTCGACTGGGCAGGTGCGCATGAGTCTGTCCCTGCGGTTCGCCGCCGGATCGCACAAGGGCATGATCCGCGAGGGCAACGAGGACTCCGGCTATGCCGGTCCGCGCCTGCTCGCGATCGCCGACGGCATGGGTGGCCAGGCCGCCGGTGAGGTCGCCAGTTCCGAGGTGATCTCCACCCTGGTCCAGCTCGACGACGACGTCCCCGGCTCCGACATCCTGACCTCGCTGGCCACGGCCGTGCAGCGGGCCAACGACCAGCTGCGCGTCATGGTCGAGGAGGACCCCCAGCTGGAGGGCATGGGCACCACGCTCACCGCCCTGCTCTGGACCGGTCAGCGCCTCGGCCTCGTCCACGTCGGCGACTCCCGCGCGTACCTGCTGCGCGACGGTCTCCTCACCCAGATCACCCAGGACCACACGTGGGTCCAGCGGCTGGTCGACGAGGGCCGGATCACCGAAGAGGAAGCCACCACCCACCCCCAGCGTTCGCTCCTGATGAGAGCCCTGGGCAGCGGCGAGCACGTGGAGCCCGACCTCTCGATCCGCGAGGTCAGGCCCGGCGACCGCTACCTCATCTGTTCCGACGGCCTCTCCGGCGTGGTCTCGCACCAGACCCTGGAAGAGACCCTCGCCGACTACCACGGCCCGCACGAGACCGTGCAGGCGCTGATCCAGCTCGCCCTGCGCGGCGGCGGCCCGGACAACATCACCTGCATCGTCGCGGACGTCCTCGACACCGACAGCGGTGACACCCTCGCCGCCCAGCTCAACGACACCCCGGTCGTCGTGGGCGCGGTCGCCGAGAACCAGCACCAGCTCTTCGACGGCGGCAACGCCATGCAGACCCCGGCCGGCCGCGCCTCCGGGCTGGGCCGCCAGTCCTCCCCGCCGCCCCCCGGCGCCTTCGGCCCCCCCGGCAGCGGCGAGGGCCCCGGCTACGGCGCCGCTCCCGACGCGGGTTACCCCGGTAACAGCGGCGGCGGTGGCGGCGCGTACGGCAGCTTCGGCGAGGCCGACGGGTACGACGGCGATTCCTCCGCCTACGACGACACCTACGACCACCCGCGCCGGCGCCGCAGCAAAGGGCGCAAGTGGACGACCCGCACGCTGACCCTGCTGATCGTGGCGGGGCTGCTCGGCGGCGGGCTGTACGCGGCCCACCGCTGGACGCAGACCCAGTACTACGTCGGGGCCAAGGACGGGCACGTCGCGCTCTACCGGGGGATCAGCCAGGATCTCGCCTGGATCAAGCTCTCGTCGGTCGAGGCGGACCAGCCGGACATCGAGCTGAAGTACCTGCCGTCCTTCCAGCAGAAGCTCGTCGAGGCCACCATCAGCGAAGGCAGCCTCGACAGCGCCCGCAAGAAGATCGACGAACTCGCCCTCCAGGTCTCGGCCTGCAAGAAGGAAGAGGCGCGCCGCAACGCGGAGGGCCAGCCCAACCAGACCCCGGCGCCCAGCGCCAGCCTGACTCCTGAGGAGCAGAAGCTGGTCGGCCAATGCGGGAAGCAGTAGACAGACGCGGGCACAGGGGGCCTGCCACACCATGAGCGTTGTCACGAACACGACCACCATCGGCGCGATCGAGCTGCCGAGCCGGCGCAACACCGAGCTCCTGCTGCTCGCGTTCGCCGTGGTCATCCCGATCTTCGCCTACGCCAACGTAGGTCTCGCGGTGCACGGCAAGCTGCCCCCGGGCATGCTCGCGTACGGGCTCGGCCTCGGCCTGCTGGCGGGCCTGGCCCACCTCGTCGTGCGCCGGTACGCCAAGTACGCCGACCCGCTGCTGCTTCCGCTGGGCACCCTGCTCAACGGCCTGGGCCTGGTCTTCATCTGGCGCCTGGACCAGTCGGAGCGGCTCCAGGACCTGGCCAAGCGGCAGTTCGGCGGGTTCTCCCCGTCCGCGCCGAACCAGATGTTCTACACGGCGGTCGGCCTCGCGCTGTTCGCCGGCGTGCTGCTGCTGCTCAAGGACCACCGCACGCTCCAGCGGTTCACGTACATCTCCATGGCGGTCTCGCTCGTCCTGCTGATCCTGCCCGTCATCCCGGGCCTGGGCGCCGACGTCTACGGCGCCAAGATCTGGATCAGCCTGGCCGGGTTCTCGATCCAGCCCGGCGAGTTCGCGAAGATCATCATCGCGGTCTTCTTCGCCGGGTACCTGATGGTCAAGCGCGACGCGCTCGCGCTGGCCAGCCGCCGCTTCATGGGGCTCTACCTGCCGCGCGGCCGCGACCTCGGCCCGATCCTGATGATCTGGGGCATGAGCCTGCTCGTCCTCGTCTTCGAGAACGACCTCGGCACCTCGCTCCTCTTCTTCGGCATGTTCGTGATCATGCTGTACGTCGCCACCGAGCGCACCAGCTGGATCGTCATCGGTCTGCTCATGAGCGTCGCCGGCGCCGTCGTGGTCGGCACCACCGCCAGCCACGTCAAGGTCCGCGTCACCGCCTGGCTCGACCCCTTCGCCTGCTACGCCACCTCCGGCGCCTGCGAGCAGGTCGGCCAGTCCCTGATGAGCTTCGGCTCCGGCGGGGTCCTCGGTACCGGCCTCGGCCAGGGCCACTCCGACCTGATCCTCTTCGCCGCCAACTCCGACTTCATCTTCTCGACCGTCGGCGAGGAGCTCGGGCTGGCGGGCGTCATGGCCTTCCTGCTGCTCTACGGCCTGATCATCGAGCGCGGCGTGCGCACGGCGCTCGCCGCCCGCGACCCCTTCGGCAAGCTGTTCGCGATCGGGCTCTCCGGCGCCTTCGCCATCCAGGTCTTCGTCGTCGCGGGTGGCGTCATGGGCCTCATCCCCCTCACCGGCATGACCATGCCGTTCCTCGCGTCCGGCGGCTCCTCCGTCCTCGCGAACTGGGCTCTCATCGGGATCCTCATCCGGATCAGCGACACCGCACGCCGCCCCGCACCGGCCCCGGCACCGTCCCCCGACTCCGAGATGACCCAGGTGGTCCGCCCCTCATGAACAAGCCCCTGCGCCGCATCTCGATCTTCTGCGGGCTGCTCGTCCTCGCCCTGTTGCTGCGGACCAACTGGCTCCAGTACGTCAAGGCCGAGGACCTCAGCACCCGCAAGGAGAACCGCCGGGTCCAGATCGCCCAGTACTCCGCGGAGCGCGGCAACATCATCGTCGGCGGCGGCCAGCCCATCACCGGCTCGGTCGTCACCAACGGCAGCGACTACAAGTTCAAGCGCACCTACCTCGACGGCCCCATGTGGGCGCCGGTCACCGGGTACGCCTCGCAGGCCTTCGGCTCCACCCAGCTCGAATCGCTGGAGGACGGCATCCTCACCGGCAACGACGACCGGCTGTTCTTCGACCGCACCATCGGCATGTTCACGGGCGAGAAGAAGCAGGGCGGCAACGTCGTCACCACGCTGAACCCCGCCGCCCAGAAGGCCGCCTTCACCTCGCTCGGCAACAAGAAGGGCGCGGTCGCCGCCATCGACCCGCGCACCGGCGCGATCCTGGCGCTGGCCAGCACCCCCTCGTACGACCCCTCCACCTTCGCGGGCAACTCCAAGGCCGACGAGAAGGCCTGGGTCGCGCTCAAGGACAGCGAGGACAAGAACCTGGTCAACCGCGCCCTGCGCGAGACCTACCCGCCCGGCTCCACCTTCAAGGTCGTCACCGCCGCCGCCGCGCTGGAGAACGGTGTCGTCTCCGACATCAACGCGCCGACCGACACCCCCGAGCCGTACATCCTGCCGGACACCAAGACCCCGATGGTCAACCACGCCTCCGGGTGCGAGAAGGCCAGCCTCCTCAGGGCCCTCGAGGTCTCCTGCAACTCCGTCTTCGCCAACATGGGCAACAAGGTGGGGCGGGACAACATGGTGAAGACCGCCGAGAAGTTCGGCTTCAACAACGACAAGATCGACACCCCCGTCCGCGCGTTCACGAGCGTCTACGACAAGACCATGGACAAGCCGGGCAACGCGCTCAGCTCCATCGGCCAGTTCAACACCGCCGCCACCCCGCTCCAGATGGCCATGGTCACCGCCGCGATCGCCAACGACGGCAAGCTGATGAAGCCGTACATGGTCGAGAAGGTGACCGCGCCCAACCTCGACGTCCTGCAGACGCACGAACCGGAGGAGATGAGCCGCCCGCTCTCCCCCGCGAACGCGCAGAAGGTCCAGCAGATGATGGTCGATGTCGTCGAGAACGGCACCGGCACCGGCGCCAAGATCAACGGCGTCACGGTCGGCGGCAAGACCGGTACCGCGCAGCACGGCGAGAAGAACGCCAAGCGCCCCTACGCCTGGTTCATCTCCTACGCCAAGACCGACAAGGGCTCGCCCGTCGCCGTCGCCGTCGTGATCGAGGACAGCGCGGCCGACCGCGAGGACATCACCGGTGGCGGTCTCGCCGCGCCCGTCGCCCTCGCGGTCATGAACGCCGTGCTCAAGAACCAGGGCTGAGCCGGGAATGGCCCCGATACGACCCGCCCGCGCCGCGGGCCCGCGCGGCCGCCGCGCGCGGCCCGCGGTGATCCGGATCACGGTCCCCGCGCACGTGGGAGCGCACGGTACCGGTCCGGTATCGGCCTGTGGTCACGGGCCGATCAGCAACACGCGGCCGGTAGCCTTTGCGCGGACAGCGCACCGCCGGACCTCACTCGGGTGCGGTAGGGACTGACGGAGAGGGCTGGAACGTTATGGAAGAGCCGCGTCGCCTCGGCGGTCGGTACGAGCTGAGCCACGTGCTCGGCCGCGGTGGCATGGCCGAGGTCTACCTCGCCCACGACACCCGGCTCGGCCGTACCGTCGCCGTCAAGACACTGCGCGCCGACCTCGCCCGCGACCCGTCCTTCCAGGCACGGTTCCGGCGCGAGGCCCAGTCGGCCGCCTCGCTCAACCATCCCGCCATCGTCGCCGTGTACGACACCGGCGAGGACTACGTCGACAACATCTCGATCCCGTACATCGTGATGGAGTACGTCGACGGCTCCACCCTGCGCGAGCTGCTGCACTCCGGTCGCAAGCTGCTGCCCGAGCGCACCCTGGAAATGACCATCGGCATCCTCCAGGCGCTGGAGTACTCGCACCGCGCCCAGATCGTCCACCGCGACATCAAGCCCGCGAACGTCATGCTGACGCGCACCGGGCAGGTCAAGGTGATGGACTTCGGCATCGCCCGCGCCATGGGCGACTCCGGCATGACGATGACGCAGACCGCGGCCGTCATCGGCACCGCGCAGTACCTCTCGCCGGAGCAGGCCAAGGGCGAGCAGGTCGACGCGCGTTCCGACCTCTACTCCGCGGGCTGCCTGCTCTACGAGCTGCTCACGGTCCGGCCCCCGTTCATCGGCGACTCCCCGGTCGCCGTCGCGTACCAGCACGTGCGCGAGGAACCGCAGCCGCCGAGCAACTTCGACCCCGAGATCACGCCCGAGATGGACGCCATCGTCCTCAAGGCGCTGGTGAAGGACCCCGACTACCGCTACCAGTCCGCCGACGAGATGCGCGCCGACATCGAGGCCTGCCTCGACGGCCAGCCCGTCGCCGCGGCCGCGAACATGGGCGCGGGCTACGGCGCCTACCCCTACCCGGACCAGCACCAGAGCGGTCACAACGGCTACGACCAGCCGACCACCGCCCTGCGGTCCACCGACGCCGGACAGACCTCGATGATGCCGCCGATGCCGCCCGGCGACGGCGGTTACGGCTACGGCGACCAGGGCCACGGCGGCTACGACCAGGGCCCGCGCCGCCGCCAGAAGAAGAACCGGGCCTCCACCTTCCTGCTCGTGGCGGCCGGGATCCTCGTCCTGGTCGGCGCGATCCTGATCGGGCGCTCCCTCTTCAACAACACCGCCGACAACCGGCCGTCCGTGCCCAAGCTGATCGGCGACACCTTCGAGCGGGCGAGCGACCGGGCGACGAACATCGGGTTGAAGATCGAGAAGGAAGCCGAGGAGCCGTGCGACGCGCAGCCCAAGGGCACCGTCTGCGAGCAGAACCCGGCACCCGACACCAAGGTCGACAAGAACACCGTCATCAAGGTGAAGGTGTCCACGGGCGCGCCCAAGGTCCAGGTCATCGACGTGAAGCGGCTGCCCTTCGACCAGGCCGAGTCCGCGCTCAAGGAGAAGGGCTTCCAGGTCGAGCGCAAGTCCCAGGAGTCCGAGAGCACCCCGGGCACCGTGCTGGAGCAGAACCCGAAGGCGGGCACCTCCGTCGAGAAGGGTTCGACCATCACCCTGACGGTGGCCAAGGAACCGTCGAAGGCGGTCGTTCCCGACCTCACCGGCATGACCACGGACAAGGCGTCCAAGGTCCTGAGCGACCTGAAGCTCAAGCTCGGCAGCACCACCGAGGGCGACTCCACCGCGCCGCCGAAGTCGATCATCGGTCAGGAAGTGGCCCCCGGTTCGCAGGTCGAGACGGGGACGGTGGTCAACGTCACCATCGCCAGGGCCGCCCAGGCGACCACCGTGCCGTTCCTGGCGGGCAAGACCCTGGCCAAGGCCCGGCAGGAGCTGGCGTCCCGCGGGCTGACCATCGGCACGGTCCTGTCCGGCCCCTCGGACGACAACGCGACGATCCTGAGCACCGACCCGGGCTTCGGACAGCCGGTGGCCGCCGGCTCCGCGATCAACGTCAACACGATGCCCGGCCAGCAGAACGGCAACAACCAGGGGACCGGGCTCCTCGGCGGGATCGGCAACCGCCGCTGATCCGCGCGGCGCCCGGGCCCGCACGCGGCCCGTACACGGCATGACGAAGGAAGCTCTGGCCCTAGGGCCAGAGCTTCCTTCGCGTGCGGTACAGGGCCCTCCAGGGGCCTTCCCGGGGCCCACCGGCCACGGGCGTGACGACGGGCGCCCTAGCGCAGCTCGGGCGGCGGGGTCCGCTTCGCGTCCACCTTGTCCGTGCGGACCAGCTCGCCCCACACGACGTAGCGGAACTTCGAGGTGTACACCGGGGTGCAGGTCGTCAGCGTGATGTAGCGCCCGGGCGCGGTCTTCCCCGACTCCTTCGGGACCGGGGTGATCACGTCGGTGTTGTACTTCGAGGTCTGGCGCAGCTCGGCGAAGACCTTGTAGACGTACCAGGTGTCGCGGGTCTCGAAGACGACCGCGTCGCCGGTCTTCACCTTGTCGATGTTGTGGAACTTCGCCCCGTGCCCGTCGCGGTGCGCGGCCAGCGCGAAGTTGCCCTGCTTGTCCCACGGCAGCGCGGACTTCACCGGCTCCGTGTAGTACCCGGCGACACCGTCGTTGATGACGTCGGCCGCGGTCCCGCGCTTGACCAGCACCTCGCCGTTCTTCATCGCCGGCACGTGCAGGAAGCCGATCCCGTCCCCGGTGTCGAGGGCGCCCGCCTCGGGGGCCGTCGCGGGCGGGGCCGCCTGCCACTGCTGACGGACCGAATCGCCGCGCTGCGCGGCGTTCCGGTCGGCGAGGACGTTCGTCCACCACAGCGAGTACGCCACGAACAGGGCGAGCACCAGGCCGACGGTGATCAGCAGTTCGCCCAGCAGGCTGAGGAAGCCGGCGAGCCGGTTGCGGCCGGCTCGGGCGCGGGGGGCGGCGCGGCGGGCACGTGACACTGCGGGTTCGTCCTCTGTCGGGTGCGGGCTGTCGGGTCGTCGACCGTGGGGGCGGCGGGTCCTACGGCTGGGCGAGCGCGGGCGGGGCGCCCTTCTCGCGCGGGCGCTCGTCCACCATCTTCCCCCAGACGATCAACCGGTAGGTGCTGGTGAACTCGGGGGTGCAGGTCGTCAGCGTGATGTAGCGGCCGGGAGCGGTGAAGCCCGATCCCTCGGGCACCGGCTTGATCACGGAGACGTTCGTCGGCGGCGTCTGCGCCAGCGTCGAGGTCATCTCGTACGTGTAGTAGGTGTCCCGCGTCTCCACCACGACCTTGTCACCGGGCACCAGGCGGTTGATGTAGCGGAACGGTTCGCCGTGGGTGTTGCGGTGGCCCGCCAGCGCGAAGTTGCCCTGCTTGTCGGACGGCATCGCCGACTGCGGCGAACCCTCGCCGCCGTAGTGCCCGACCATGCCCCGGTCCAGCACCTTCGGCTTGCTGATCCCCTCCGCCACCGGAACCTTCAGGTCCAGTTTGGGGACGTACAGGATCGCGAAGCCCTGGCCCGGGGAGAACGCGGCGACGGGCGGCGCCGCCTTGTCGGTGTCCCAGTCGCTGCGCAGCGTCCCCGCGGCGCCGCTCGCCTGCCGTTCGGCCAGCACGTTCGTGTACCAGAGCTGGTAGGTGACGAAGAGCAGCATCACCACGCCGAGGGTGATGAAGAGTTCACCGGCCAGTCTGCTCGCGACCACCACCGGGCCGCCGCCGGGCCGCCGCCGCGCGCGTCGGCGCGTACCGCCACGACCCGCCGCACGCCCCGCCGGCGCACGACCCGTTCCGGAACCGCTCCTACCGACGGCGCCCGCACGGACCTCGCCCGGTGCGTCGCCTCCCGCGCCACCCGCCCTGCGGCGCCTGCCACCGCGCCGCGAGGAGCGTTTGGCGGCCTCCTGGGCGGCCCTGCGCCGCGCGGCCCGGCCCCCGGGGGGCGCGGGGGGCGGCGCGAGGGTCGTCACGCGAGGGCCTTGCCCACCACCGGGGCCAGACCCACCGAACGTGCCACCGCGTCCGCGTCACCGCAGCGCACCAGCCAGTTGGCGAGCATCTTGTGGCCCCACTCGGTGAGCACCGACTCGGGGTGGAACTGCACGCCCTCGACGTCGTGCTCGCGGTGGCGCAGCCCCATGATGATCCCGTCCTCGGTGCGCGCCGTGACCTCCAGCTCGTCCGGGAGCGTCAGCGGCTCGGCGGCGAGGGAGTGGTACCGGGTCGCGGTGAAGGGGGACGGCAGACCGGCGAAGACGCCCTGGCCCCCGTGGACCACCGGGGAGGTCTTGCCGTGCAGCAGCTCGGGCGCGCGGCCGACGACGCCGCCGTACGCCACCGCCATCGACTGCATGCCGAGGCAGACGCCGAAGACGGGCACGCCGGTGCTCGCACAGTGGCGGACCATCTCGATGCAGACCCCGGCCTCCTCGGGCGTGCCCGGGCCCGGGGAGAGCAGGACGCCGTCGAAGCCGTCCTGGGCGTGGGCGAGCCCGACCTCGTCGTTGCGCACGACCTCGCACTCGGCACCGAGCTGGTAGAGGTACTGGACCAGGTTGAAGACAAAGCTGTCGTAGTTGTCCACGACCAGAATGCGCGCGTTCACCCGGTGGCTCCCGATCCCTCGTCGACGGTCACATCGTTGAACGGAAGGAGCGGCTCGGCCCACGGGAAGACGTACTGGAAGAGCACGAACACCACCGCGAGGATCAGCACGAGGGAGATCAGCGCGCGTACCCACGCGTTGCCCGGCAGATGCCGCCAGATCCAGCCGTACATGCCGTCCGCGTCCCTTTCCCTCCACGTACCGCGGGGGCGGTACCGCAACAGCCTAAAGGCAGCGGGCGCGCGCGGGGGGTCAGCCGGCCAATCCCTCCGGTTTGCCCTGCGCGGCCGCCCTGGTCCGGGTGAGTTCGGCCCAGACGATCAACCGGTGGCTGTGGCCCCATTCCGGATCACAGGTGGTCAGGGTCAGGTAGCGGCCGGGCGAGGTGAAGGGGGACTTGCGGGGCACCGGATCGACCACCGCGACGTCCGTCGGCAGGGTCCGCAGTGGCTCGTTCCGGATGGTGTACGTGTACCAGGCGGAGGCGTCCTTCACGATGACCAGGTCACCGGGGCGCAGCTCGGGGAAATCCTTGAAGGGGTCTCCGTAGGTGCGCCGGTGTCCGGCCACCGAGAAGTTGCCCTCGCCGCCCGGGAGCGCGGTGCCCGCGTAGTGGCCGAGGCCCTTCTTGAGGACGTCGGTGGCGGTGCCCTCCAGGACCGGCTTGTTCCAGTCCGCTCCCAGGCGCGGCACGTACATCTCGGCGAAGACCTGGCCGCGCTCGGGGGCGGGGGCGGGACCCGGATCCCGGGGGGTGGCCGCCGCGGGTGCGGCGGTCGCCGACCAGCGCGCGTGCAGCCGGTCCATCTCGCCGTCCATGGCCCGGTCGGCCTTGACCCCGGTCCACAGCAGGACGTAGCCGACGAAGAGCACGATGACCGTGCCGACCGTCAGGCACGCCTCGCTGAACGTCCGTACCAGCAGCCGCAGTACGGCCTGGGCGGACGGCCGGCGGCGCCCCGGCTCAGGACGCGGACGCGGACGCGGACTCCACGGGCTTCGCATAGTGGAGGTCCACTGTGCCGGAGTACCCCGGAAGTGTCAGCGCCTTCTGCTCCTCGACTTTCCAGCCCAGCCCGTACGCGTTGACGTACAACTGGTAGTTCTGGATGGCCGGTGAGGCGGCGAGCGCCTTGCGCAGCGCGCCCGGGTCGCCGATCGCAGTGACCTTGTAGGGCGGCGAGTAGACCCGGCCCTGGAGGATCAGGGTGTTGCCCACGCAGCGCACGGCGCTGGTGGAGATCAGCCGCTGGTCCATGACCTGGATCCCGCGGGCCCCGCCCTGCCACAGGGCGTTGACCACGGCCTGGAGGTCCTGCTGGTGGATCACCAGGTCGTTGGGCTGCGGCTCGGGCACGTTGGGGATGCGGGCCGTGGCGCCCGGCGGGGCGTCGTTGAGGGTCACCGAGACGGAGCGCCCGGACAGCTCCTCGGTGCCCGCGGCGACGCGCAGGGCGGCGAGTTTGGCGTCCTCGGCCTTGCTGCTGCCGTCGTCCCGCTCGGCCAGCGCGTCGACCTCGCGGCGCACCGCGGCGGTGTCCGCGTCGAGTTCGGCGTTGTTCTGGCTGCGCTCGTGGATGAGGTCGGACAGCTTCAGGAGTGAGCCGTCCGTGCGGATGTTCGTACCCTTGGACGTGTTGAAACTGGTGACGAAGATCAGGCCCGCGAGGGCGAACACGGCGGCCGTCAGCAGCCGGACCGGCCTGAGCCGGCGACGGGGACCCGCGGAGGAGTCGTCGGAATTGCTCAACGTACCCTTCTCCTTCAACGCCACAGACCCACTACGCTAACGGACGCCCGGGGGAGGCAAGGTCCCCAGCGCATCGACAGGAGAGACCCTCGTGCCGAAGTCACGTATCCGCAAGAAGGACGATTACACCCCGCCGCCGGCGAAGCAGACGCAGACGATCAGGTTGACGAACCGCAGCTGGGTAGCCCCGGTCATGCTGGCGTTCTTCCTCATCGGTCTCGCCTGGATTGTCGTCTTCTATGTGACCGACACCCAGCTGCCGATCGAATCCCTCGGCAATTGGAACATCGTGGTCGGTTTCGGCTTCATCGCGGCAGGCTTCGGCGTGTCCACGCAGTGGAAGTGACCGGACCGCATCACGGCGGTGGCCCGACGGTGGCAGAGCAGTAACGGCAGTCTGAAGCAAGCTCTCCCCATGAGTTATCCACAGCGTCATCCACACCTGAGGAAAAAGGCAGAAGATCTGTGGATAACTCTGTGGAGAGTTGACGCCGGTGTGACTATTCCGGGGCCGGACCGGCCCCGGAACCGCCTCAGACCAGCTCTGCCGTCCGGACCAGGACGACGGCCACCACCAGCAGGAACACGGCCGCGCAGGTCCCCCACTGGACCAGCGCCCGCCGCTTCCCGGCCCCGGCCGGGGGCAGCAGCATGCCCAGGCCCACCAGCGCGCCGGTGATCAACCCGCCGATGTGGGCCTGCCAGGAGATCTCCCCGATCCCGCCGATCCCGCCGATCGGTACGAAGGTCAGCAGCAGCATCAGCAGGACCATCACGATGATCGGGCGCATGCTGTACCGCATCCGCCGCATCAGCACGACGGTGGCGCCGAGCAGCCCGAAGATCGCCCCGGACGCGCCCAGGGTCGGCATGTTCGGCGGGGTCAGCAGATAGACCAGCGCGCTGCCGCCCAGCCCGGAGAGCAGGTACACGGCGAGGTAGCGGGCCCGGCCCAGCGCGGCCTCCAGGGGTGCGCCGAGGAACCACAGGGCGGTCATGTTGCCGATGATGTGCCACCACTGCTCGTGCAGGAAGACCGAGGTCAGCAGCCGGTAGTACTGGCCGGTGGACACGCCTTCGAGCGGGCCGCCGAACTGGACGACGTAGCGGCCGAGCAGCTCCAGCGGCACCAGCACCGCCGGGGCGAGGAGCGCCACGAAGAACACCGCGACATTGATCCCCACCAGGACCTTGGTGACCAGGGCGGTGTCGGCGACCACGACCCCGCCCGCGATGCCCCGGGGGGTGTTGGCCGCCGCGACGTGACCCGTACCGGAACCGGACCTGACGCATCCCGGGCACTGGAAGCCCACCGAGGCGTCGATCATGCAGTCGGTGCAGATCGGGCGCTCGCAGCGGGTGCATCTGATCCCGGTCTCGCGGTCCGGGTGCCGGTAGCAGCCCGGCACCCGTCCGGTGTCCGACCTGTCGCTTTCCATCGGTCCCCTCCGCCCTGGCGGTGCCGTTGTCGTAACGAGTACGGACGGGCGGAGGGCATGGTTCCCGGCCGGTGCCCCCGGGAGCGCCGATCAGCGCTCGCGGCTCGGCGCCCTTCGACCAGCGCTCTTCGGTCAGCGCTCTTCGGTCAGCGCTCTTCGATCACGACGGCCTTGATGACCACGTCCTCCACGGGACGGTCGGTGCGCGGGTTGGTCGCCCCGGCGGCGATGGCGCTGACGACGGCCTGGCTGGCCTTGTCGGTGATCTCGCCGAAGATCGTGTGCTTGCGGGTCAGCCACGCGGTGGGGGCGACGGTGATGAAGAACTGCGAGCCGTTGGTGCCCGGCCCGGAGTTCGCCATGGCCAGCAGGTAGGGCTTGGTGAAGGCGAGGTCGGGGTGGAACTCGTCGGCGAACTGGTACCCGGGACCGCCGGTGCCGTTCCCGAGCGGGTCGCCGCCCTGGATCATGAAACCGCTGATCACGCGGTGGAAGACGGTGCCGTCGTAGAACGGGTCGGTGGTCTTCTGACCGTCCGAGGGACGGGTCCACTCGCGCTCGCCCTTGGCCAGTTCCACGAAGTTCCGGACGGTCTTCGGGGCGTGGTTCGCCAGCAGCTCGATCTCGATGTCGCCGTGGTTCGTCTTGAGGGTGGCGAAAAGCTTCGCGGCCACGAAATCTGCCTTCCATCGTCGTCACTGGTCGCCCGAATCTTCCCACGGAGTGATCCGCGAAGAGGAAATAGGCCACTCGGATGCTCTGTCGGCCATGCCACGGTGCGGTATCACAGGCATGATCCGACAAAGGGTGGAAAGGTGAGCTGTGTCCGCCGAACCGTGTCCGCCCCAAGGAGGAGGATCCCGTGACCCGCAAGGACAGCGTGCACGCCGCGGCCGAGAGCGCGAGGGAAAGCATGCGGCACGCCGCGGAAGTGGTGGCGCCGTACGCGGGTACCGCCAAGGACGCCGCGGCGCGATACGCGCACGAGGCGAACGTGCGGCTGACACCGAAGGTCTCCTACGCCGCCGGTGAAGCCGCCCGGCAGGCCCGCACCGCATACGACAGCCATCTCCATCCCCATGTGGTCTCGGCCCGCTCCCACGTGCCGCCGAACGTCGACCGGGCGGCGACGCGTGCCGTGACCCGGACCCGGCGGGCCGCGCGGCAGGCCGCCGACTACACGGCGCCGAGGTTCGAGAGCGCACTGGCCGCGGCGCAGCCGGTGGCGGAGGAAGCCGCCTCGCGGTCGACCGCGGCGCTGGCGGCCCTGCGCGGTCAGGTGTCGGCACAGGAGGTGCAGCAGTTGATCCGGCGGAGCGAGCGACGGGCGCGCTGCGGCCGGCTGTTCAAGGGCGCCGCCGTCCTCGGCCTGCTGGCCGGTGGCGCCTTCGCCGCGTGGAAGTGGTGGGACCAGCAGTCGAACCCGGACTGGCTGGTGGAGCCGCCCGCAGCGACCGAGCTGTCGGCCCGGGACGACCAGGCGACGAGCTTCGAGGACGAACTGGCAGCCAAGGAGCGGACCGCGGCCGACAAGCAGCAGCCGTAGCCCCTCCCGCGAAGACCCGCACGAACCCGATGGGGCCCGGATCCGTAGGTGGATCCGGGCCCCATCGGCGTGCGGGGTGGGGAGCGGCGGGCGCTCAGTTGGGGAGGGTGAGCACCATGCCCGGGCGGATCAGGTCGGGGTTGGAGCCGACGACGCCCTTGTTCATGGCGTACAGCTCGCGCCAGCGGGCCTCGTTGCCCAGCTCGCGGCGGGCGATGGCGGACAGGGAGTCGCCGGACCTGACCGTGTAGGTGCGCTTCTTCGCGACGGGCGCGGGCTTCGGGGCCGCCGGAGCGGGCCGGTGCGGCGCGGGTGCGGCCGCCGCGGGCTTCGGCGCGGCCGGGGCGGGCTTGGGCGGGGTGACCGCCTGTGCGGCGGCGCGGGCCTGCGCCGCCATCCGGTCCGCGGCCTCCTTGGTCGCCGTGGCCGACGCGTCGGTGTACTTGGTGGCGGTGTCCGCGGGTGCGCCCTGTGCGGCCGCCGGGGCGGCCGCGGCCTGCTGTTCGACCTGCTCCTTGGCCTTCTCCGCCGCTTCGCGGGCCTTTTGCTTGTCGGACTTGAGGAAGTCGAAGATTCCCATGGTGTGACGCCTCCGGCGTGGTCTGCCCCCTGGCTCGGTGCCTGCCCCCACTCTCTGCCACCGCGCGCCGCCCGGCCGCGTGACTACGCCATCCGGGGGACGCGCCGCCGGGCTACTGGCGGGCCCGGCGGGCCGGGCGCGGGCTCTCGCTGGGGATCGCCAGACCCTCTTGCACCAGCAGGTTCAGCACCCGCAGCAGGGCCGCCCGGTCGTCGTCGGCGAGCGAACCGAGCGCCTCGGCGTGCACCCGGTCGACGATCCGGGTGCTCCGCTCGGCCAGCGCCGCGCCCGCCTCGGTGACCGCGATGACGCGCGCCCGGCGGTCCCGGGAGGAGGGCCTGCGCTCGGCCAGACCGGCCTTCTCCAGGGCGTCGACGGTCACCACCATCGTCGTCTTGTCCATGTCGCCGATCTCCGCGAGCTGGATCTGGGTGCGCTCCTCCTCCAGGGCGTGCACGAGGACGCAATGCATGCGCGCCGTCAGGCCGACCTCGTCGAGGGCGGCTGCCATCCGGGTGCGCAGCACGTGGCTGGTGTGGTCCAGGAGGAAGGAGAGGTCGGGCTGGGTCCGGGTGGGCTCCATCGCAGTCATGGATCCAGCCTAACAATTAGATCCGAAAGAAATAGTCTGCAACAAAACTATCTGCTACGGTCCTTCTCATCGCCCCCGCTGCACCGCAGCCGACGGCCGTCGAACGGAGAGCCCGATGCCCACCGCACCTGCCGAAGCCCCCGCACCCGCACCCGTGCCCGCAGCCGCCGCCAAGGTGCCGACCGCCCCCGCGGGGCGGTCGGGCTCCCGCTGGACCGCCCTCGCCGTCCTCTCCACCGGCATGCTGATGACGGTCCTGGACGGCAGCATCGTCACCGTGGCCATGCCCGCCATCCAGGAGGACCTCGGGTTCTCCCCGGCCGGGCTCAGCTGGGTGGTGAACGCCTACCTGATCGCCTTCGGCAGCCTGCTGCTGCTCGCCGGTCGGCTCGGCGACCTCATCGGCCACAAGCGGATGTTCCTGGCCGGGACCGCCGTCTTCACCGGCGCCTCCCTCCTGGCCGGCTTCGCCGGTTCCCCGGAACTGCTGATAGCCGCCCGCTTCCTCCAGGGGGTGGGCAGCGCGATGGCCTCCGCCGTCAGCCTCGGCATCCTGATCAACCTGTTCACCGAACCCCGGGAGCGGGCCCGGGCCATCGCGGTCTTCTCCTTCACCGGAGCGGCCGGAGCCTCCCTCGGCCAGGTGCTCGGCGGCGTGCTGACCGACGCCCTCGACTGGCACTGGATCTTCTTCATCAACCTGCCGATCGGGCTGACCGCGCTGCTGCTGGCGCTGCCCTCCCTCCCGAGGGGCCGGGGGCTCGGACTCGGCGCGGGCGCCGATGTGCTCGGCGCGGTCCTGGTCAGCACGGGTCTGATGCTCGGCATCTACACCGTGGTCAAGGTCGAGCAGTACGGATGGACCTCCGCGCACACCCTCGGACTCGGCGCGCTGTCGCTGGCCCTGCTCGCCGCCTTCACCGTCCGGCAGGCCAAGACCCGTACGCCGCTCGTGCCGCTGCGGATCTTCCGGTCCCGCACGGTGGTCGGCGCCAACCTGGTCCAAATGCTGATGATCGCCGCCCTGTTCTCCTTCCAGATCCTGGTCGCCCTCTACCTCCAGAAGGTCCTCGGCTACGGAGCCGCCGCCACCGGGCTCGCCATGCTCCCGGCCGCCGTGGTGATCGGCGTGACCTCGCTCGGCGTCTCGACCCGCCTGATCTCGCGGTTCGGCGGACGTACGGTCCTGCTCACCGGTCTCGTCCTGCTGCTCGGCGGCCAGCTCCTGCTGACCCGTCTGCCCGTGCACGCCGATTACGTGACCGACCTGCTGCCCGTGATGCTCCTCGCCGCGGGCTTCGGCCTGGCCCTGCCGGCCCTGACCGGGCTGGCGATGTCGGGAGCCGGATCCGAGGACGCGGGTCTGGCCTCGGGCCTGTTCAACACCACCCAGCAGATCGGCATGGCCCTGGGCGTCGCGGTCCTCTCCACCCTGGCGGCCTCGCGCACCGAGTCCCTCACCCGCGCCGGGCACACCACGGCCGAGGCCCTGACCGGCGGCTACCACGTGGCCTTCGGCATCGGCTCGGGCCTGCTCCTGCTGGCCGTCGCCCTGACCGCGACCCTGCTGCGCCCGGGGCGCCCCGCCTGAGCCCCTGATCCCACCGGTCGCTGTTTCACGTGAAACAGCGACCGGTGTTCCGGACCAGCTCTCTCGCTACCTGCCCCCGGCCCGACCGGCCCGCCCCGGAGCCCAAAAAGACCCCCCTGACCGCGTTTACACAGGTCAGAGGGGTCTTTCAGAAGTGGAGCCTAGGAGATTCGAACTCCTGACATCTGCCTTGCAAAGGCAGCGCTCTACCAGCTGAGCTAAGGCCCCGAAAACGGACGTGCCTGTCCCCCCGGAAGGAGCAGTCGTTCCGCAGAACAGAGTACCGGGTGTACTGGCAGATCCCGCAAAATGATAGGGACTCCCGTCCCGCGACCACTCTCCGTAAGATGCTCGCGAGGTTCGCACCAGCGAAGGGGAGTAGTAAGAGTGGACGCAGTACAGCAAGAGGCAACCGCCAGAGCCAGGGAACTCCAGCGCAGTTGGTACGGGGAGCCGCTCGGCGCGCTCTTCCGCCGGCTCATAGATGACCTCGGCTTGAACCAGGCCCGCCTCGCTGCCGTCCTCGGACTGTCGGCGCCCATGCTGTCCCAGCTGATGAGCGGTCAGCGCGCCAAGATCGGGAACCCGGCCGTGGTGCAGCGCGTACAGGCCCTCCAGGATCTCGCCGGCCAGGTGGCCGACGGCAGCGTCAGCGCGGCAGAGGCCACCGACCGGATGGACGAGATCAAGAAGACCCAGGGAGGCTCCGTCCTCAGCAACAGCGTTCAGACCACGGCCAGTTCGGGCGCCCCGACCGTCAAGCGGGTGGTCCGCGAGATCCAGTCGCTGCTGCGCTCGGTCTCCGCGGCCGGCGACATCATCGACGCGGCGGACTCCCTCGCCGCCAGCCATCCGGAACTGGCAGAGTTCCTCCGGGTGTACGGCGCCGGACGCACCGCCGACGCCGTCGCGCACTACGAGGCACACCAGAACTGATGCGTGCCTCCGGGCTACTGATCGATGCGGTACCGCGTCCGTACTGACGCGGTACGGCCGGGCCGACGGAGAGCGCAGAGCGGGGGGACGGGCGCAGCGATGGGTGAGGTCTTCGCCGGTCGGTACGAGCTGATCGACCCGATCGGTCGTGGAGCGGTCGGCGCCGTGTGGCGCGCCTGGGACCACAGGCGCCGCCGCTACGTCGCCGCCAAGGTCCTGCAGCAGAGCGATGCCCACACCCTGCTCCGCTTCGTGCGCGAGCAGGCCGTGCGCATCGATCACCCGCACGTGCTGGCCCCGGCCAGCTGGGCGGCCGACGACGACAAGGTCCTGTTCACCATGGACCTCGTCAGCGGCGGATCCCTCGCCCACGTCATGGGCGACTACGGGCCCCTGCCGCCCCGCTTCGCGTGCGCCCTGCTCGACCAGCTCCTGTCGGGTCTGGCCGCGGTGCACGCCGAGGGCATCGTCCACCGCGACATCAAACCGGCCAACATCCTGATGGAAGCGACCGGAACCGGACGGCCGCACCTGCGGCTGTCCGACTTCGGCATCTCCCTGCGCAAGGGCGAGCCCCGCCTGACGGCGATGGACTACGTGCTGGGCACCCCCGGCTACTTCGCACCCGAGCAGCTGCTCGGCGCCGAACCCGACTTCTCCGCCGACCTGTTCGCCGTCGGACTGGTCGCGCTCTACCTCCTGCTGGGCCGCAAGCCCGACGCGCGGGCCCTCGTCGAACACTTCCTCGCCCACGGCACCCCGGACGCCCCGGAAGGGGTCCCGGCGCCCCTGTGGGACGTCATCGCCACCCTTCTGCAGCCGGACCCCGAGAACCGTTTCCGCACGGCCACAGGCGCCCGCAAGGCCCTTGCCGGGGCCGCGGAGTTGCTGCCCCCGCCCGCACCGGACGCGGAACCGGTCGAGGTGTTCGACCAACTGGGCCCGCTCCCCGCCGGTTTCGGCCCCGAAGGCCCCCAAGCCCCCCGAGACCTCCCAGACCCCCGGGACCCCCGGGACCCTTCCGGCGGTCACACCTCCCGCTCCCCGGCCGCGCCCGACGCCCCCACCGCCGGCGTGCTCCCGCCCGCGCCGACGGCGTACGACCCGAGCCCGCCGCCCGCGCACGCGCCCATGCCCACCCCCGCGCCGTCACCGGCAACACCGTCACCGACCGGCAGCTTCCACCTGCCGCCTCCCGCGCTCCCCCCGACGGCCGCGCCCCCCGCGTCCCCCGCCCGGAGCGGCTTCCCGCCCCCGCCCGGCCCGAAGGCCGCCGCGGCCCTGCTCCTGGCCGCCCTGGCGTGCTTCGCCGTGGGCATCTGGGCCCTGGCCCAGCTCTGAACGACGCGGCCCGGTCCCCGGGTCCCGCGCACCCTCACGCCCCGCGCCCCGCGCGCCGCGCCAGCAGCACCCACCCGCCCAGCACGGCCAGCAGCAGCGCCCCCGCCCCGAAGCCGCCCGCGGCCACGGTCCGCATCGTCCGGCGGGTCCCGGCCGCGGCCACCGCCTCCGGCGCCGTCAGCCCGTCCCGCACCGCCGTGCGGTCCTGCGCGCCCACTCCGAAGCCGCCCTCCGCGAGGTCCTGGGCGTAGCCGGGCGCCGCCGCGACGCGGCCCCGCACGGTGAGCCGCAGGGTCAGCGGCACCGGGGCCGCGTCCTCGGTGAACTCGCCGACCTTCCCGCCCATCGTCACGGCCAGGTAGTACCAGCCCGCCACCCGGACCGGCCGCACCCCCCGGTCGTCGGACAGCCGGTTCTCGTAGGCCACCGGTGGCGTCGGCCCGAGCCCGACCGCGGCCTGCTTGCCGTCGTACGGGGTGCCCTTGGCGCCGACCAGGCTGCGGTAGGGGCTGTAGAGGCTGACGGTGAGCCCCTCGGACGCCGTGCCGTACTCCTTGGTCATCCGGGCGCCCGCCAGCTCCGCGCCCACCGCGAGCTGCTGTCCCCAGTCCAACGGCACCCGGTACCACCGGGTCTGACCGGGCCGCAGGTCGTCGCGCCAGACGCCCGCGCCGAGCGCCCGCGCGTCGTTGAAGCCGCTGCCGCCCGCCCGGACCACGGGTGCGGTGCCGGGCGGCGCGGGCGGGGTCGAGGGCCAGGCCGAGGGAGCGGCGGTCGGCGCCCCGCCGGGGACGAGGGCGGGTTCGCGCATGACCTGGAGTTCCACGGGCCAGGGCGCCCGGTCGCCGTCCTTGCCGGACGTGCGGACGAGCTTGACGAAGTACACCCCGGCCGCCTGGCACTCGGCGTCCTCGGCCAACAGCCGGGCGCCGACGGCCGCGAGGGGCACCGGGTCGGACGCGAAGGACGCCCGGCCGGGGTTGCCCGGACAGGCCCGCCCCGCCGTGGTCATGAGGGTCACCTCGATCCCGTCCGCGTACCCGACCGCCGCACCGGCGCCGGGCCGTACGACGGCCGAGACGTAGACGCTGGAGCGCGCGTCCAGCACCACCCGGTAGTAGCGCTCGCCGGGGGCCACGGTGTCCTCGTACGTCGCCCCCGCGACCAGCGCCGGAGCGTCCGCGGTGGTCCCCGCGCCGCTGACCGCCTTCGCACCGGAAGCCGGCCGGTACGGCGGCGGGGGCGCCGGATCCGCCGCCGGGCCGGCCGCGCCGACCGCCCCCACCAGGGCGGTTCCCGCCAGCAGCACAGCCGAGAGCACCCGCACCATCACGCCCACCCCGCCCCGAGTTTGCCAGCGCAATCAGAATCTTTGCATATTGCAATAAACTGGGTCAGAACAGCACGAAGCCCCGACCGCAGCGGCAGTCGGGGCTCCCTGAGCTCAATCTTCGGTCTCACACACCGGAACCAGAGGGCACGGAGTCAGTTGCCTCCGTCCACAGGTCCTGCTCGGCGCGGTCCGCCTGGATCTGGCGGTACACGAGGAGCCCGCCGATGGCGGCCAGTGCGACCAGGAGAAGCTTCTTCACCGCGCGACCTCGTCCTTCGTTGACGTTGGGGACTACTGCCGCCCGACTATACACACCGACCGATACCGATCGGTTATCTGGGAAGCCCCCCGACGGCCCAACGCCCCTGCCCCGCGCGGGCGGAGGCCGGGAACGAGAACGGTCCGGCGGAGAATCTCCGCCGGACCGAATCCGTACTGTGGGGCTAACAGGATTTGAACCTGTGGCCTCATCCTTATCAGGGATGCGCTCTAACCAACTGAGCTATAGCCCCTCGGCGCTGTGCGCTGACTTGATGAAGATTAGCGCACAGACCGGGTCAGTCCAAAATCCGCTGCCGGAGGGCGTCCGCGCAGGTCATTCGTCGCTCACTCGTCCTCGGCGAGGGTGAGCTCGATGCCGCCCACGAAGCCCGCCGAGAGGTTGTAGATGAAGGCCCCCAGCGTGGCCAGCGCCGTCGCGAGCACCACGTCGATGACCGCGATCACCGAGGTGAAGATCAGCACGCGCGGCAGCGACAGGAACGACTGGAGGTCGAAGCCGTTGCTCTCGTTGGAGCCGGTGGCCTCGCTGATGGTCCCGCCGACGGTCGAGAAGACGCCCATGGCGTCCATGACCATCCACAGCACCACCGACGCCACGATCGTGCAGATGCCCAGCGCGATCGACAGCAGGAAGCTGACCTTCATCACCGACCACGGGTCGGCCTTGGCCACCCGCAGTCGTGCCTTGCGCGTCCGGGGCGCCGTCCGCACGCCCGTCTGCGGCCCCCGCTGCGCCGCACCGCCACCGGCGCCCCTGGGCGCCCCCGGGCCCGAAGGCGCCGAGGGGGCCCGGGACGACTGCTGCGGCTGTGCGGGGCGGTCGGGGCCGCCCGCCGAACCGGCCTGGGGCTTCGGTTCTCGGGTGTCCGTCACGGTTCCCCCCTGGGAGTCCGCGGCGGGGCCACGGGCACCGTTCGCTCCAGTCTTGGCCGGTCCGGCGCCCGTGGCTCCACTCACGCTTACTCCTCGTGCTCCCCAGCCGAAGGCTGCGTGCCCTCGGCGACCTCGGTGGCCTGTCCCTCGGCGTCCTCGGTCTCGTCGACCTCGTCAGCCTCCTGGCCCGCCTCGGCGTTACGAGCGATGCCGACCACGGCATCGCGCTTGCCCAGGTTGATCAGCTGGACGCCCATCGTGTCACGGCCGGTCTCCCTGACTTCGTTGACGCGCGTACGGATCACACCACCGCTGAGCGTGATGGCGAGGATCTCGTCGGTGTCGTCGACCACGAGCGCCCCTACGAGCGAACCGCGGTCTTCCACGATCTTGGCAGCCTTGATGCCCAGACCGCCACGTCCCTGGACGCGGTATTCGTCCACGGGCGTCCGCTTGGCGTATCCGCCGTCGGTCGCGGTGAAGACGAACGTACCGGGCCGGACCACGCTCATGGAGAGCAGTTCGTCACCTTCGCGGAAACTCATGCCCTTCACGCCCGAGGTGGCGCGGCCCATCGGGCGCAGCGAGTCGTCGGTGGCGGTGAAGCGGATCGACTGCGCCTTCTTGCTGATCAGCAACAGGTCGTCGTCGGCCGAGACCAGCTCGGCGCCGATCAGCTCGTCGTCGTTGCCGTCGCCCGTCTCGCGGAGGTTGATGGCGATGACACCACCCGAACGGGGGGAGTCGTAGTCCTTGAGCGCCGTCTTCTTCACCAGACCGGCCTTGGTGGCCAGGATCAGGTACGGGGCGGCCTCGTAGTCGCGGATCGCGAGGATCTGCGCGATCTGCTCGTCCGGCTGGAAGGCCAGCAGGTTCGCCACGTGCTGACCGCGGGCGTCGCGGCCGGCGTCCGGGAGCTCGTACGCCTTCGCGCGGTAGACCCGGCCCTTGTTCGTGAAGAACAGCAGCCAGTGGTGCGTGGTGGAGACGAAGAAGTGGTCGACCAGGTCGTCCTGCTTCAGCTTCGTGCCGCGCACGCCCTTGCCGCCGCGCTTCTGCGAGCGGTAGTCCTCGGTCTTGGTCCGCTTGACGTAGCCGCCGTGGGTGATCGTGACGACGATGTCCTCTTCGGCGATCAGGTCCTCCATGGACATGTCGCCGTCGAAGGGCACCAGCTTGGAACGCCGGTCGTCGCCGAACTTCTCGACGATCGCGGCCAGCTCCTCGCTGACGATCTGGCGCTGGCGCTCCTCGGAGGCCAGGATCGCGTTGTACTCGTTGATCTTGGCCTGGAGCTCGTCGTGCTCGGCGACGATCTTCTGCCGCTCCAGGGCCGCGAGGCGGCGGAGCTGCATCTCCAGGATCGCGTTGGCCTGGATCTCGTCGATCGACAGCAGGCCCATCAGGCCCTCGCGGGCGATCTCGACCGTGTTGCTGCGCCGGATCAGCGCGATGACCTCGTCGATCGCGTCCAGCGCCTTGAGCAGACCGCGCAGGATGTGGGCGCGCTCCTCCGCCTTGCGCAGGCGGAAGCGCGTGCGCCGGACGATGACCTCGATCTGGTGCGTCACCCAGTGCCGGATGAACGCGTCGATCGACAGCGTGCGCGGCACGCCGTCCACCAGCGCCAGCATGTTCGCGCCGAAGTTCGTCTGCAGGTCGGTGTGCTTGTAGAGGTTGTTCAGCACGACCTTGGCGACGGCGTCGCGCTTGAGCACGATCACCAGGCGCTGACCGGTGCGCGACGAGGTCTCGTCACGGACGTCGGCGATGCCGCCGACCTTGCCGTCCTTGACCAGGTCGGCGATCTTCTGCGCCAGGTTGTCCGGGTTGGTCTGGTACGGAAGCTCCGTGACCACCAGGCACTGGCGGTTCTGGATCTCCTCGACCTCGACGACCGCGCGCATCGTGATGGAGCCGCGACCGGTGCGGTACGCCTCCTCGATGCCCTTGCGGCCGACGACCAGCGCGCCGGAGGGGAAGTCCGGACCCTTGATCCGCTCGATGAGCGCGTCCTGGAGCTCCTCGTGCGAGGCCTCCGGGTGCTCCAGCGCCCACTGGGCGCCGGCCGCGACCTCGCGCAGGTTGTGCGGCGGGATGTTGGTCGCCATGCCGACCGCGATGCCCGCGGAGCCGTTGATCAACAGGTTCGGGAAGCGCGCCGGCAGGACCGTCGGCTCCTGGTTGCGGCCGTCGTAGTTGTCCGTGAAGTCGACGGTCTCCTCGTCGATGTCCCGGAGCATCTCCATGGCCAGCGGCATGAGCTTGCACTCGGTGTAGCGCATCGCGGCGGCCGGGTCGTTGCCCGGGGAGCCGAAGTTGCCGTTGGAGTCCACCAGCGGCATGCGCAGCGACCACGGCTGGGCCAGGCGGACCAGGGCGTCGTAGATCGAGCTGTCGCCGTGCGGGTGGTAGGTGCCCATGACGTCACCGACGACGCGGGCGCACTTGTAGAAGCCCTTCTCGGGCCGGTAGCCGCCGTCGTACATCGCGTACAGCACGCGCCGGTGGACGGGCTTGAGGCCGTCCCGGACGTCGGGCAGGGCGCGCGAGACGATGACGGACATCGCGTAGTCGAGATAGGAGCGCTGCATCTCGGTCTCGAGCCCGACGGGCTCGATGCGCATGACGGGCTGCTCCTCCGCGGGGTTCTCCGCGGTGGGGGTGGTTTCGTCGGCCATTGCTGGTCAAAGATCCTTTCAGGCAGTCAGCTGAGCCGACTCAGATGTCGAGGAACCGAACGTCCTTGGCGTTGCGCTGGATGAAGGAGCGCCGGGCTTCGACGTCCTCGCCCATCAGCACCGAGAACAGGTCGTCGGCCTGCGCCGCGTCGTCCAGGGTGACCTGGCCGAGGACGCGGTGGTCCACGTCCATCGTGGTGACGCGCAGCTCCTCGGCGTTCATCTCACCGAGACCCTTGAAGCGCTGGATCGAGTCTTCCTTGATCCGCTTGCCGTTGCTCTTGCCGAGCTCGACCAGGGCGTCGCGCTCGCGGTCCGAGTAGGCGTACTCGAAGTCGTCGCGGCCCCACTTGATCTTGTACAGCGGGGGGCGGGAGAGGTAGACGTGCCCGGCCTCGACCAGCGGCCGCATGAAGCGGAAGAGGAAGGTCAGCAGCAGGGTGTTGATGTGCTGGCCGTCGACGTCGGCGTCCGCCATCAAGATGATCTTGTGATAGCGGAGCTTCTCGATGTCGAAGTCCTCGTGCACACCGGTACCGAAGGCACTGATCAGCGCCTGGACCTCGGTGTTCTGGAGGATCTTGTCGATCCGCGCCTTCTCGACGTTCAGGATCTTGCCGCGGATCGGCAGGATCGCCTGGTACATCGGATTGCGGCCCGACTTCGCCGAGCCACCGGCCGAGTCGCCCTCGACGATGAAGATCTCGCACTTCGACGGGTCGTTGGACTGGCAGTCCGAGAGCTTGCCCGGCAGCGACGCCGACTCCAACAGGCCCTTGCGACGGGTCAGGTCACGGGCCTTGCGGGCCGCGACGCGCGCCGTGGCCGCCTGGATCGCCTTGCGGATGATGTCCGCGGCCTCGTTCGGATTGCGGTCGAACCAGTCGTTCAGGTGCTCGTGGACGACCTTCTGCACGAAGGTCTTCGCCTCCGTGTTGCCCAGCTTCGTCTTCGTCTGGCCCTCGAACTGCGGCTCGCCCAGCTTCACCGAGATGATCGCCGTCAGACCCTCGCGGATGTCCTCGCCCGCCAGGTTGTCGTCCTTCTCCCGCAGGAACTTCTTCTCGCGCGCGTAGCGGTTGACGAGACCCGTCATCGCCGCACGGAAGCCCTCCTCGTGCGTGCCGCCCTCGTGCGTGTGGATCGTGTTCGCGAAGGAGTAGACCCCCTCCGTGTACTGCGAGTTCCACTGCATCGCGATCTCGACCGAGAGCATGCGCTCCTTGTCCTCGGCCTCGACGTCGATGACGGTCGGGTGGATCAGCTCGCCCTTGCGCGAGTTGAGGTACTTCACGAAGTCGACGATGCCGCCCTCGTAGTAGTACTTCACCGTGCGCGCCTGGTCGTCGTCGGCCTCCTCGGCCGAGTCCGCGCCCATCGTCGCCTTCGCCGACTCGCGCTCGTCCGTCAGCGTCAGGGTCAGGCCCTTGTTGAGGAAGGCCATCTCCTGGAAGCGGCGCGAGAGCGTCTCGAAGGAGTACTCGGTCGTCTCGAAGATGTCGCCGTCGGCCCAGAACGTCACGGACGTGCCGGTCTCGGCCGTCTCCTCGTTCTTCGCCAGCGCGGCCGTCGGCGCGCCCAGCTTGTAGTCCTGGGTCCACCGGAAGCCGTCGCGCCGCACCTCGACCGCCACCCGCGTCGACAGCGCGTTGACGACGGAGACACCGACACCGTGCAGACCGCCGGAGACGGCGTAGCCGCCGCCGCCGAACTTGCCGCCCGCGTGCAGGACGGTCAGCACGACCTCGACGGCGGGCTTCCCCTCGGAGGGGACGATGTCGACGGGGATGCCTCGACCGTTGTCGACGACGCGGACGCCGCCGTCGGCCAGGATCGTCACGTCGATGGTGTCCGCGTGCCCGGCCAGGGCCTCGTCGACCGAGTTGTCGACGACCTCGTACACCAGGTGGTGCAGGCCGCGCTCGCCGGTCGAGCCGATGTACATGCCGGGGCGCTTGCGCACGGCGTCCAGGCCCTCGAGGACCTGGATCTGGCTGCCGGTGTACTCGACGGGGTCAGCGTTCTCGCCGGCGGTGGACTGGTTGTCGTTGGGGTTGCCGGAATCGGCCACGAAGCGCCCTTTCTGGCACAGCACAGGCCGTACTCCGGGCCAGCAGGCATGCGAGCAGGAGCGGCTGCGTCAATCTGCGTTGTCAGCTTTTGTCGACTGGATCCCGCAAGGCGGCGGGATTCCCGTCAGTCTACCGGTACCACGGACATGAATGGGGGTTTGCCAGTACCTGAGTCCGCATGTGCCGCCCTCAACCCGCACTCTCCGACTCCCCATATCCGGGCAGGGGCTCAAAGAGGCTCACACGGGCATCCAGCGCTTCGGCCTGTCAACCTCCCGCCACCGTGAGCGAGACCACTGGCACGTCCGCGCGGGGCGGCTTGCCCGCACGCCCCCGGACGGTCCCGGCTCAGCCGTACGTGTCCCCCGGACCCGTGGTCCCCGGGGCCCGCAGCGGCCCGTACCGCGGGCGCCGCCCGCCCGGTCCCTGCACCTTGATCAGCCGGACCGTGCCCTGCCCGAGGTCCTCGTTGAGCCGGGCCACCAGCTGCGGGGCGAGCAGCTTGAGCTGGGCCGCCCAGGCCGAGGAATCGCAGCGCACTACCAGTTCACGGTCCTCGTAGCGCTCCGGTTCACAGTGCGCCGCCACTTCCGGGCCGACGATCTGCGCCCAGCGCTCCATCACGCCCGCGACCGCCATCGGCATCTCCCAGCCGCGCTCCGTGCGCAGCCGGTCCAGCGCCGCCATGAGGGGCATCGGGTCCCGGCCGTCCGCCCGGGCGCCCGAGCGCAGGCCGGGCTGGCCGTGCCGGGACTTCTTGCCGCCGGCCGCCAGCCCGCGCGCCCGCGCCTGCTCCCGCGCCGCCGCCAGGGCCTGGCGGGCCAGGTCGACGCCCGAGGGCTCGGGCGCCCTGCGCGCCGGCTCCTGCGCCCCGGAAGCGTTCCCGTCCTCGCTCACCACCGCGTCACCTCGCCGCCGGACACCCCGAACCGAGCCCCCGCCAGCACCCCCGGAACGTCGTCGTCCACCGCGGCCGTCACCAGCACCTGCTCACCGCCGGCCACCAGCTCCGCCAGCCGCTCCCGGCGCCGTGCGTCCAGTTCCGCGAACACGTCGTCCAGGATGAGCACGGGCTCGCTGCCCTCGGAGCGCAGCAGCTCGTAGGAGGCCAGGCGCAGCGCCAGTGCGTACGACCAGGACTCGCCGTGGCTCGCGTACCCCTTCGCGGGCAGCTCCCCGAGGCGCAGCAGGGCGTCGTCGCGGTGCGGTCCGACCAGGGTCACCCCGCGCTCGATCTCCTGCTTGCGGGCCTCGGCGAGGGCGCCCATGAGCACCTCGTACAGCGCTTCGCGGGTCCGCGCGGCGCCGGAGTCCACCGCTTCGCCCGCCGCTCCGGCCAGCGAGGTCGGCCGGTAGACGAGCCCGAGCGGGCCGCCGCCGGGCGCGAGCTGCTCGTACGCCTTGTCAGCCAGCGGCAGCAGGGTCGAGATCAGGTCGAGGCGCTGGGCCAGCAGCTCGGCGCCGGTGCGGGCCAGGTGCTGGTCCCACACGTCCAGGGTGGAGAGGTCCATGGAGCGGCCGCCGTGGCGGCGGGCCATGGCGGCCGACTTCAGCAGGGTGTTGCGCTGCTTGAGCACCCGCTCGTAGTCGGAGCGGACCCCGGCCATCCGCGGCGAGCGCGCGGTGACCAGCTCGTCCAGGAACTTGCGGCGCTCCCCCGGGTCCCCCTTGACCAGGGCCAGGTCCTCCGGCGCGAAGAGCACCGTCCGTACGATCCCCAGCACGTCCCGCGGTCTGACCTGCGAGGACCTGTTGATCCGGGCCCGGTTCGCGCGGCCCGGGTTCAGCTCCAGCTCGACGAGCTGCTGGCGCTCGCCCTGGGTCACGGCCGCGCGGATGACGGCGCGCTCGGCGCCCATCCGCACGAGCGGGGCGTCCGCGGAGACGCGGTGGCTGCCCAGGGTCGCGAGGTAGCCGACGGCCTCGACCAGATTGGTCTTCCCCTGGCCGTTGGGCCCCACGAAGGCGGTGACGCCCGGGTCGAGCGGAACCTCGACCCGGGCGTACGAGCGGAAGTCGGCCAACGACAGATGCGATACGTGCATGACGGCGCCGACCTCCCCCGGCCCTAACTCCTTGGTACTGCTGGTACTGCTGGTACTTCTGTGGCGCTCGCGGCTACTTCTTCTCGACCGCGTGGCCGCCGAACTGGTTGCGCAGCGCGGCGATCATCTTCATCTGCGGGGAGTCGTCCTGGCGCGAGGCGAAGCGCGCGAAGAGCGACGCGGTGATCGCCGGCAGCGGCACCGCGTTGTCGATCGCGGCCTCGACCGTCCAACGGCCCTCGCCGGAGTCCTGCGCGTAGCCCTTGAGCCCCTCGAGGTGCTCGTCGTCGTCCAGCGCGTTCACCGCCAGGTCCAGCAGCCAGGAACGGATGACCGTGCCCTCCTGCCAGGACCGGAAGACCTCGCGCACGTCGGTGACCGAGTCGACCTTCTCCAGGAGCTCCCAGCCCTCGGCGTAGGCCTGCATCATGGCGTACTCGATGCCGTTGTGGACCATCTTCGCGAAGTGGCCCGCACCGATCTTCCCGGCGTGTACGGCGCCGAAATCGCCCTCGGGCTTGAGGGCGTCGAAGACGGGCTGGACGGCGGCCACGTGCTCCGGCGCACCGCCGTACATCAGGGCGTAGCCGTTCTCCAGGCCCCAGACGCCGCCGGAGACGCCGCAGTCCACGAAGCCGATGCCCTTGGCCGCCAGCTCGGCGCCGTGCTTCTCGTCGTCCGTCCAGCGCGAGTTTCCGCCGTCGACCACGATGTCGCCGGGCGAGAGCAGCTCGCCGAGCTCGTCGACGGTGGACTGGGTGGCCTCACCGGCCGGGACCATCACCCACACCACGCGGGGGGCCTGCAGGCTGTCCACAAGTTCGGACAGGCTGTGGACATCGGCGAGGTCCGGGTTGCGGTCGAATCCGATGACGGTGTGGCCTGCGCGGCGGATGCGCTCGCGCATATTGCCGCCCATCTTGCCGAGACCGACGAGACCGAGCTCCATCAGGTGGTTCCTTAAGCGTCGAGGCGATTTTTCCCGGGATTTCCCCGCGTCCGAGCCTACGCCGGGCCGCGCGGCCCGGCCCAGCTGGCGCCCCGGGAAGGCGGCAGGCCCGGATCCGCGGGCGGCGGGTCCGGGCCTGGGCGGCCTGCTGGGTGCGGACGGCTCCGGGTCAGCCGGAGAGGCGCACCGGCATGATCAGGTACTTGTACGCCTCGTCCGCCTCGGCGTCGACGGCCGGGCGGCCGCTCAGCAGCGCGGGCTTGGTCGAGGTGGTGAAGCTGAGCTGGGCGGCGGGCGAGTCGATCGCGCTCAGGCCGTCCAGCAGGAAGGTCGGGTTGAAGGCGATCGAGATGTCGTCGCCCTCCAGCTTGGCGTCGACGCGCTCCACAGCCTGTGCGTCGTCGCTGGAACCGGCTTCCAGGATCAGCACGCCCTGCTCGAAGCTCAGGCGGACCGGGGTGTTGCGCTCGGCGACCAGGGCCACGCGCTTGACGGCCTCGACGAACGGCGCGGTCTCGATCACGGCGACGGAGTTGAACTCGGTCGGGAAGAGCGTGCGGTACTTCGGCAGGTCGCCCTCGAGCAGGCGGGTGGTGGTGCGGCGGCCCGCGCCCTCGAAGCCGATCAGGCCCTCGCCCTTGCCGGAGCCGGAGAGCGCCAGGGTGACCGTGTCACCGCTGGTCAGCGACTTGGCGGTGTCCAGGAGCGTCTTGGCGGGCACCAGGGCCACGGCCGAGGCCTCCGGGTCCTCGGGCTTCCACAGGAACTCGCGGACCGCGAAGCGGTAGCGGTCGGTGGAGGCCAGGGTGACGCGCTCGCCCTCGATCTCGATGCGCACGCCGGTCAGCACCGGCAGCGTGTCGTCACGGCCGGCGGCGATGGCCACCTGGGCCGCGGCCGAGGCGAAGACGTCACCGGGAACGGTGCCGGTCGCGGTCGGCATCTGCGGCAGCGCCGGGTATTCCTCCACAGGCAGGGTGTGGAGTGTGAATCGCGAGGAGCCGCAGACCACGGTCGCCCGTACACCGTCTGTGGAAATCTCCACCGGCCGGTTGGGGAGGGCGCGGCAGATGTCGGCGAGCAGCCGGCCGGAGACCAGGACGGTGCCGTCCTCCTCGACGTCCGCCTCGACCGAGACCCGGGCCGAGACCTCGTAGTCGAAGCCGGAGAGGCTCAGGGAGCCTTCCTCGGCCTTCAGCAGAAGGCCCGCGAGAACGGGCACCGGCGGCCGGGCCGGGAGGCTACGGGCGGCCCAAGCCACCGCCTCCGCGAGTACGTCGCGCTCCACCCGGATCTTCACCGGAAACCGCCTCCTGCTGATTGCTGGCCTTCGTCGTCGGCTGGAGGCTCTCTGGCCCCGATGCCGGAGACCAGTCTGACGTACGGCGCCGACAGGCGTCGCTGCTGGCGGTCAAGTCGGGTGGGAGGTGTCGGGAAGCCGCTCTCGACGAGTTGTGCACAGGGCCTGCTTGAAAACCAGACCAGGCCTAACTGTCTATGGGGGTAGTAGTAGGGGCTGTGGATACGGTGGATAACTCCCTTTCCGCAGGTCAGCACCCTTTTTTTGTCCACCGGGCCTGTGGGCGGAGCCGGTGGAAAACCCATGGTCTCTGTGGAGAACGAAAACTTCTGCACAGGCCGTCCCCAGGAGGGCCCTGTTACTCCACAGGTGCGTCCCCAGGTTTCCCCCGGTACTCCACAACCCAAACGTCTACATCGGTGTGACGGCTTTCACTCGGGCCGGTGAGAAGACCCCTCTTGTTGCCGAACAGTGGACAACGGTGTGGAGAAGCCCGCCGATCCTGTGCACGGCCGGTTCAAACCTGTGGGTTGCCGGTGGACAGAGCCGTGGATGAACCTGTGGACAAAAAGTTGTCCACACCCTGTGGACAACGATTGCGCACAATTCCACAGGGTCATGACCTGGGCTGATGATCGCTCAGACGGCACCCCTGTGGACAGATTGTGGGCGACGGGAGCGGTCCCCAGGCTGTGGACGACGGAAAGTCCCCCGATCTGTGGATGAGTTGGCCCGCCGGGGGGCGTATTCGAACAACTTGGGGGCGCACACACGAAGAAGGGCGCCCCCGGTGTGGTCCGGGAACGCCCTTCGAGGGTGCTCGCTGGCGGGCCAGAGGCCCGGAATCAGGCGTTCTTGATGCGGTTCGTCAGCTCCGTGACCTGGTTGTAGATGGACCTGCGTTCGGCCATCAGGGCGCGGATCTTGCGGTCCGCGTGCATCACCGTGGTGTGGTCGCGGCCGCCGAACTGCGCCCCGATCTTGGGCAGGGAGAGGTCCGTCAGCTCCCGGCAGAGGTACATGGCGATCTGCCGGGCCGTGACGAGCACCCGGCTGCGCGAGGAGCCGCACAGGTCGTCCACGGTCAGCCCGAAGTAGTCGGCGGTGGCGGCCATGATGTCCGAGGCCGTGATCTCGGGAGCCGAGTCCTCGCCGCCCGGGATCAGGTTCTTCAGGACGTCCTCGGCCAGGCCGAGGTCCACCGGCTGCCGGTTCAGGCTGGCGAAGGCCGTCACCCGGATCAGCGCCCCCTCCAGCTCGCGGATGTTGCGCGAGATCCGCGAGGCGATGAACTCCAGCACCTCCGGCGGGGCGTTGAGCTGCTCCTGGACCGCTTTCTTGCGCAGGATCGCGATCCTGGTCTCCAGCTCGGGCGGCTGGACGTCGGTGATCAGGCCCCACTCGAAGCGGTTGCGGAGCCGGTCCTCCAGGGTGACGAGCTGCTTGGGCGGCCGGTCGGAGGAGAGCACGATCTGCTTGTTCGCGTTGTGGAGCGTGTTGAAGGTGTGGAAGAACTCCTCCTGCGTCGACTCCTTGCTCGCGAGGAACTGGATGTCGTCGACGAGCAGGATGTCCATCTCGCGGTAGCGCTTGCGGAAGGCGTCGCCCTTGCCGTCGCGGATCGAGTTGATGAACTCGTTGGTGAACTCCTCGGAGCTCACGTACCGCACCCGAGTGCCCGGGTAGAGGCTGCGCGCGTAGTGCCCGATCGCGTGCAGCAGGTGCGTCTTGCCGAGGCCCGACTCCCCGTAGACGAAGAGCGGGTTGTAGGCCTTGGCCGGGGCCTCGGCGACGGCGACCGCGGCGGCGTGCGCGAAGCGGTTGGAGGCGCCGATGACGAAGGTGTCGAAGAGGTACTTGGGGTTCAGCCGGGCCGTGGGCTCCAGCGGGCCGGACGAGGAGCCGCCGGAACCGCCGGTCGAGCCCGACTGCCGGCCGGTGCCGCTCTGTCCGCCGGGACCGCCGGGGCCACCCGGACCGGTGCGTCCGGGCGCGGGGCGCGGCGCGGGCTGCTCGTACTGCTGCTGCTCGTAGGAGGACTTGTCGTAGGACTGCTGCTCGTAGCCCTGCTGACGGTTCGACTCGTACTGCTGCTGTTCGTACGAGGGCTCGTAGCCCTGGGGTTCGGGCTGCTGGAGGTAGCCGGGCTGAGGGGAGGCGTACGGGTCGCGCTCCGGGTAGCCGCCGAGGCGGGGCTGCTGCCAGCCGTACTCGTCCTGCTGCCCGCCGCGCGGCCAGGCCCCGGGCTCAGGGCGCTGCTGCTGGTAGTCCGGGTAGGCGGGGCGCGCGGTCGGGAGGTGGTCGTCGGTGGGACCAGTGGGGCCGGAGTGTCCGGTGTGACCGCCGGTGCGCTGGCCGGGGTAGGGCCCCGGCTCGTAGGAGTCGTGCTGCGGTGCCTGCGGCTGGGGCGCGGGCTCGCCCGCCGAGTCGTCCACGGTGATGGCGATCCGGATGGGGCGGCCGCACTCGCGGCTCAGCGCGTCACTGATCAAGGGGGCGAGGCGCCCCTCCAGGACCCGCTTGCCCCATTCGTTGGGGACGGCGAGCAGCGCGGTGTCGGCGACGAGCGCCAGCGGCTGGCAGCGTTCGACCCACTGCTTGTCCTTGGGCTCGATGCCCTGCTGACCTTCCCCGAGCAGCTTCTCGAGCACGCGCGGCCACACTGCGGCAAGATCGGCAGGTACGTCAGCCACAGAGCACGCTCTCTCACGGGGTCCCACGAATGTGTGGTTCTTTGGGACGGTCGGGACAAAAAAACAGGGGTCGGGCAACGGTAGTCAGGCCGACGGGTACGGTTCAAGTCGTTGTCCACAGCCTGTGCACAGTGGACCACGTCGCCGGCTCGGTTTGACCGGATGGCGTAGCCGCGCGTACCGTAACGAGGTCGAGTTGTCGATGGCTGCTGCCGCCTGCCTACCGATGGGCGAAGATCACTGATTGTGATCATGTAGCGGTGCCACTCGGGCGAACACGCGAGTTTCCTCGTGGGCGCACGGTGACAGCCAGGCGATGTCCCGCCACAACGATTCATTCTCTGGAGCCCCCGAGTGAGCAAGCGCACCTTCCAGCCGAACAACCGCCGTCGTGCCAAGACCCACGGCTTCCGTCTCCGGATGCGTACCCGTGCCGGTCGCGCGATCCTGGCCAACCGTCGCGGCAAGGGCCGTTCCGCCCTCTCCGCGTAACCCACGCACACAGGTCGTGACGTCGTGCTGTCTCCCGAAAATCGGCTGAGGCGGCGCGAGGACTTCGCGAGCGCGGTACGCCGAGGTCGCCGGGCTGGTCGCCCGCTCCTCGTCGTTCACCTACGTACCAGCGGTGCCACGGACCCGCACGAGCCGGGGGAGATCGATCCCTCGACGCGTGCGGGTTTCGTCGTCAGCAAGGCCGTGGGTGTCGCCGTCGTCCGTAACCGGGTCAAGCGCCGACTCCGCCATCTGGTCCGCGAGCGGCTCTCCGAGCTGCCCGCCGGTAGCCTGGTGGTGGTGCGTGCGCTGCCCGGAGCGGGTGATGCCGACTGTGCCGATCTGGCCCGGGACCTGGATGCCGCACTGGCGCGGCTCCTGGGAGGCGTGGCTCGATGAAGTACCCGCTGCTCGCCCTGATCAAGCTGTACCAGTGGACGATCAGTCCGCTGCTCGGACCGGTGTGCCGCTATTACCCGTCGTGCTCTCGCTACGGGTTCGCGGCCATCGACCGGCATGGTGCGGTGAAGGGGACAGTACTGACCGCCTGGCGGATCCTGCGGTGCAATCCGTGGAGTCCTGGCGGTGTGGATCATGTCCCACCTCGTAAACGCCCGCGTTGGCACGAGCAGCTGCGCAGTGCGTTGCGTCGATCTCGCAATGCTCAAGGAGCCTGATTAGTGGACACGATTGCCAGTCTGTTCAGCTTTATCACCTATCCCGTCTCGTGGATCATCGTTCAGTTCCACAAGGTCTACGGCGCGGTCTTCGGTGCGGACAGTGGGTGGGCCTGGGGCCTGTCCATCGTGTCCCTGGTGATCCTGATCCGTATCTGCCTGATCCCGCTCTTCGTGAAGCAGATCAAGTCGACGCGGGGCATGCAGGCGCTCCAGCCGAAGATGAAGGTGATCCAGGAGCGCTACAAGAACGACAAGCAGCGTCAGTCCGAAGAGATGATGAAGCTGTACAAGGAGACGGGTACCAACCCGCTCTCCTCGTGCCTTCCCATCCTCGCGCAGTCGCCGTTCTTCTTCGCGCTCTACCACGTGCTCTCGAGCATCGCCAATGGCACGACCATCGGCGTCATCGACAAGCCGCTGCTGGAGAGCGCCCGCCAGGCACACATCTTCGGTGCCCCGCTGGCCGCCAAGTTCATGGACAGCTCCCAGAAGGTCTCGGAGCTGAACGCCTCGATCGTCGACGTGCGCATCGTGACCGCGGTCATGATCGTCATGATGTCGTTCTCGCAGTTCTACACCCAGCGCCAGCTGATGGCGAAGAACGTCGACCTCTCGGTCAAGACGCCGTTCATGCAGCAGCAGAAGATGCTGATGTACATCTTCCCGCTGATCTTCGCGGTGATGGGCATCAACTTCCCCGTCGGTGTCCTCGTCTACTGGCTGACCACGAACGTGTGGACCATGGGCCAGCAGATGTACGTGATCAGCCAGAACCCGACGCCGGGCAGCAAGGCTCAGGACCAGTACCTGACCCGCCTGGTGAAGCACCTCGGTTCGCACGGCGAGGTCAAGGGCCGCGGCAAGAAGAAGATCGTCGCGGCGATCGTGGCCAAGGGCCCGGACCGCAACGACAACGAGCGCAAGTTCATCACCACGCTGGCCAAGCAGGGGCTGGCAGCCCAGGCGGACGGTTCGGTGATCAAGAGCTCCGAGGCCACGGCGGACGCGGACGCGGCGAGCGGTGGTGCCGCGAAGCGGCAGCAGCCGAAGCGGCAGTCGAAGTCGCAGCGGCAGAGCCCGCCCCCCAGCAAGCCCTCCACCAAGAAGTAAGAAGGAGTCCATCCCGTGACGGAAGGCACCATCTCCGCCGCCGCTGCCGAGGGCGGCGACACCCTGACCCGCCTGGAGCAGGAGGGTGAGATCGCGGCTGACTATCTCGAGGGTCTGCTGGACATCGCGGATCTGGACGGCGACATCGACATGGACGTCGAGGCCGACCGGGCCGCGGTGTCGATCGTCAGCGACTCGGCCGGCCGTGAGCTGAACAAGCTCGTGGGGCGCGATGGTGAGGTGCTGGAGGCTCTGCAGGAGCTGACGCGTCTGGCCGTGCACCGGGAGACCGGGGACCGCAGCCGGCTGATGCTGGACATCGCGGGCTTCCGCGCCAAGAAGCGCGAAGAGCTGGCGATCCTGGGCGCGCAGGCCGCGGCCGACGCGAAGGCCTCGGGCGAGCCGGTGAAGCTGGCCCCGATGACTCCGTTCGAGCGCAAGGTCGTGCACGACGCCGTGGCGGCGGCCGGCCTGAGCAGCGAGTCCGAGGGCGAGGAGCCGCAGCGCTTCGTCGTTGTGCTCCCGGCCTGATCGCAAGCGTGAGTGTTCGGCCCCGTCTGTGTCGCAGGCGGGGCCGAAGTTTGTCAGCCTGACTGTTGAACTACACGATTTTTAGTGCGGTACGGAAGGACGGTCCCCGTGACGGAGACAGCGGAGCTTCCCCCGGCGCCGGAAGAGGCGCACGCGGTATTCGGTGAGTACTTCCCGGAAGCTGTCCGCTACGCGGAGCTGCTGGCTGACGCGGGAGTGGAGCGCGGCCTGATCGGGCCGCGCGAGGTCCCACGGCTGTGGGAGCGGCACCTGCTGAACTGCGCGGTGCTGTCCGAGGTGGTGCCCGAGGGCGTGACCGTGTGCGACGTGGGTTCCGGGGCGGGGCTGCCGGGGATTCCGCTGGCCCTGGTGCGGCGGGACCTGAAGATCACCCTTCTGGAGCCGCTGCTGCGGCGCACGAACTTCCTCCAGGAAGCCGTGGAGCTGTTGGGCCTCGACCACGTGACCGTGGTGCGCGGCCGCGCGGAAGAGGTTCTGGGCAAGGTGCAGCCGGTGCACGTGGTGACGGCGCGCGCCGTGGCACCGCTGGACCGGCTGGCCGGATGGGGCGTGCCGCTGCTGCGTCCGTACGGGGAGATGCTGGCGCTCAAGGGCGACACGGCCGAGGAGGAGCTGGTGGCGGCGAAGGCCGCGCTGGCGAAGCTCGGTGTGGTGAAGACCTCGGTGCTGCACGTCGGCGAGGGGGTCGTGGATCCGCTGTCGACCGTGGTCCGCGTCGAGGTCGGAGAAAGCCCCGGCGGGGTGAGGTTTGCGGCCAAGCGGGCTAAGGCCGCCCGGGTGTCCCGGACGCGTCGACGTCGCTGACCGGCGGTCCCAGCGGGCCGTGCCGAGTCCATCCATGGGTCCGTTGCGCCCTATAGGTATGGATTTCGGAGTGTCGTAGCGGGCTGATGACTCCGTCCGGGCATCGTGTTTCACGTGAAACGTCGCTCTCTGCTGCACGGAATCATCAGCCGTGGCCGCGCGGCCACCTCCCCGCGCGACCGCAAGGACAACCCGAGGGTGATCGAGTTGTCCACAACGGGGGAATCATCCACAGGAGTACGGGCCCCGCTGGTTCGCGACCCCGATGGCATGGCAGGCTCTGTTCATCGCGAGCCTGATGTCGAGGAGAGTGAACCCGTGCGGTCTGACGCCAACCTCGCGGGGCCGATGGCCGACCCGGTCCCCGGTCCCCGCTCAGAGTCGGCGGGCGACGATGTTTCACGTGAAACATCGCCTCCGCCCCTTGTGGACAATGACACCCCCATCGGCCGTGCCGCCCAATTGGCGGTAGAGGCGTTGGGCCGGGCCGGTGAAGGTCTGCCGCGACCCGACCAGACCCGGATCATGGTGGTCGCCAACCAGAAGGGCGGCGTCGGGAAGACCACGACGACGGTGAACCTGGCGGCGTCCCTGGCACTGCACGGCGCGCGCGTCCTGGTCATCGACCTCGACCCGCAGGGCAATGCCTCCACCGCGCTGGGCATCGATCACCACGCCGATGTTCCGTCGATCTACGACGTGCTGGTCGAGAGCAGGCCGCTGCTGGAGGTCGTGCAGCCGGTGGCCGATGTGGAGGGGCTCTTCTGTGCTCCGGCCACGATCGATCTGGCGGGTGCCGAGATCGAGCTGGTGTCGCTGGTGGCCCGCGAGAGCCGGTTGCAGCGGGCGATCCAGGCGTACGAGCAGCCGCTCGACTACATCCTGATCGACTGCCCGCCCTCGCTGGGCCTGCTGACGGTGAACGCCCTGGTCGCGGGCGCGGAGGTGCTGATCCCGATCCAGTGCGAGTACTACGCGCTGGAGGGTCTGGGACAGCTGCTGCGCAACGTCGACCTGGTACGGGCGCACCTCAACCCGAATCTGCACGTCTCCACGATCCTGCTGACCATGTACGACGGCAGGACCCGGCTGGCCTCCCAGGTCGCCGAGGAGGTGCGCAGCCACTTCGGGAACGAGGTGCTGCGGACGAGCATCCCGCGGTCGGTGCGCATCTCGGAGGCGCCGAGCTACGGCCAGACGGTGCTCACCTACGACCCGGGTTCCAGCGGCTCCCTCTCCTATCTGGAGGCGGCGCGAGAGATCGCGCTGCGGGGGGTCGGAATCCAGTACGACGCCCGGCACGCCCATCTGGGCGCCGGTGTGAACAGCACGCAGAGCATGTCGGAGGGGATCCAGTGAGTGAGCGACGTAGGGGTCTGGGGCGGGGACTCGGTGCGCTGATCCCCGCGGCTCCGCAAGAGAGGACTCCGGCGGCCGTGGGCGCCGGATCGACGTCCCCGTCGGCCCTGCCGACGCTGCCGTCGGAACGTGGGATCGCGGCGGCGAAGCTGGCTTCGCTGGCGCAGGCCGATGTTTCACGTGAAACGGAGCGGGCCGCGGCCGCCGTCGAGCCGGAGACGACCGGGCTGTTGGAAGCGACACCGGTGGCCGGGGCGACCTTCGCCGAGTTGGCCATGGACGCGATCACGCCCAACCCGCGTCAGCCGCGCGACGTGTTCGACGAGGACGCCCTGGCGGAGTTGGTGACCTCGATCCAGGAGGTCGGCCTGCTGCAGCCGGTGGTCGTGCGGCAGTCGGCCCCGGGTCGCTACGAACTCATCATGGGCGAGCGGCGCTGGCGGGCCTGCCGCGAGGCGGGGCTGGAACGCATTCCGGCGATCATCAGGGCGACCGATGACGAGAAGCTGCTGCTGGACGCGTTGCTGGAGAACCTGCACCGGGCGCAGCTGAATCCCCTGGAGGAGGCGGCGGCGTACGACCAGCTGCTCCAGGACTTCAACTGCACCCACGAGCAGCTGGCGGACCGGATCGGGCGTTCGCGTCCGCAGGTCTCCAACACGCTGCGGCTGCTGAAGCTGTCGCCGCGGGTGCAGCGGCGGGTGGCGGCCGGCGTCCTGTCGGCCGGGCACGCGCGGGCGCTGCTGTCGGTGGAGGACTCCGAGGAGCAGGACCGACTGGCCCATCGGATCGTGGCCGAGGGCCTGTCGGTGCGTGCGATCGAGGAGATCGTCACGCTGATGGGGTCGCAGCCGACGAGTTCGGTGAAGCCGAAGGGGCCCCGGGCGGGGACGCGGGTGGCTCCGGCGCTCAGCGATCTGGCCTCGCGGCTCTCGGACCGCTTCGAGACGCGGGTGAAGGTGGATCTGGGCCAGAAGAAGGGCAAGATCACCGTCGAGTTCGCGTCGATGGAGGACCTGGAGCGCATTCTGGGGACGCTGGCACCGGGTGAGGGCCGCGTACTGGAACAGGGGCTCGCCGGGGAGTGATCCCCGGCCGCCGTGGGGCGGGTCGTGCCGGTGGGAACCGGTGCGGCCCGCCCCTTTGCCGTGCTCCGGTGTTGGAGGGCGGGGCCTGTGGATACGATGCGTTCATGGGTCGCCGGGTCGTACCGCTCACGCTGGACAACCTCCGTGACCTGCCCAGGCGTTGCCGATCCTGTGTGTTCTGGGAGCTGGACCCCGTCAGCGGCAACGCCGCGGTGAAGTCCGGTACCGCGGAGCAGGAGAAGGAAGCGTGGATCTCCGCGGTCCTGCTGGAGTGGGGTTCCTGCGGCCGGGTGGTCTACGTCGACGAGGTGCCGGTGGGCTTCGTGCTGTACGCGCCGCCCGCCTATGTCCCGCGGTCGATCGCCTTTCCCACCAGTCCCGTGTCGCCGGACGCCGTGCAACTGATCACGGCGTGGATCATGCCCGGCTACCAGGGGCAGGGCCTGGGCCGGGTGATGGTGCAGACGGTCGCGAAGGACCTGCTGCGGCGCGGGTTCCGGGCGATCGAGGCCTTCGGGGACGCGCGCTGGGAAGGACCGGCCTGCCTGCTGCCGGCCGACCATCTGCTCTCGGTGGGCTTCAAGACGGTGCGGCCGCACCCGGTGCATCCGCGGTTGCGGCTGGAGCTCCGGTCCACCTTGTCGTGGAAGGAAGACGTGGAGATGGCGCTGGACCGGCTGTTGGGCGGCGCGCGCAAGGAACCGGCGCTCCGGCCGTTGTGAGCCGGGTGGTGGAGAACGCGCGGACGGGGCCGCCCCAGCAGGGGCGGCCCCGTCCGTGTTCCCGCGGTTTTCAGCGGGTGGAGGTCTCGCAGGCGAGGCGTCCAGGACGCCGTGGGTCCCGGACGGCTCAGGCGACCGGCTTGATGGTCACGAAGGCGTCGAGGTCGCGCAGGATGGCGGCCTTCGGCTTGGCGCCGACGATGGTCTTGACGACCTCGCCGCCCTGGTAGACGTTCAGCGTCGGGATGGACATGACGCCGTACTTGGCGGCCGTGTCCGGGTTCTGGTCGATGTTGAGCTTGACGATCTCGATCTCGTCGCCGTACTCGGCCGCGATGGCCTCCAGGGACGGGGCGATCTGGCGGCACGGGCCGCACCATTCGGCCCAGAAGTCCACCAGAACGGGCTTCTCGCTGGCCAGGACGTCTGCGTCGAAGCTCGCGTCGGTCACAGTCTTCAGGGTGCCGGCCACAGCGGCCTCCTTTTTCTTCTGCGGGGTGTGGGGTGTGGGGTGGTGCCGTTGAGAGGGGCTCAGACCGCCGCGGCGGCGTGCTCGGCGTCCGTGAGGGCGGCCAGGAAGCGCTCGGCGTCGAGGGCGGCGGAGCAGCCCGTGCCGGCCGCCGTGATGGCCTGGCGGTAGGTGTGGTCCACGACGTCACCCGCGCCGAACACGCCGGTCACGTTGGTGCGGGTGGAGGGGGCGTCGACCTTGAGGTAGCCCTCGCCGTCCAGCTCCAGCTGGCCCTTGAAGAGTTCGGTCCTCGGGTCGTGGCCGACCGCGATGAAGAGGCCGGTGACGGGCAGCTCGGAGGTCTCGCCGGTCTTGGTGTTGCGCAGGGTCAGACCGGCCAGCTTCGGGTCGCCGTGGATCGCGGCGACCTCGCTGTCCCAGGCGAACTTGATCTTCGGGTCGGCGAAGGCGCGGTCCTGCATCGTCTTGGAGGCGCGCAGGCTGTCACGGCGGTGGATGATCGTGACGGACTTGGCGAAGCGCGAGAGGAAGGTGGCCTCCTCCATCGCGGTGTCGCCGCCGCCGACGACGGCGATGTCCTGGTCCTTGAAGAAGAACCCGTCGCAGGTGGCGCACCAGGAGACACCGCGGCCGGAGAGCGCGTCCTCGTTGGGCAGGCCGAGCTTGCGGTGCTGGGAACCGGTGGTGACGATGACGGCCTTGGCGCGGTGCACGGTACCGGCGGTGTCGGTGACCGTCTTGATGTCACCGGTGAGGTCGACCGAGACGATGTCGTCCGGGACCAGCTCGGCACCGAAGCGCTCGGCCTGGTCGCGCATGTTGTCCATGAGGTCGGGGCCCATGATGCCGTCACGGAAGCCGGGGAAGTTCTCGACCTCGGTGGTGTTCATGAGCGCACCGCCCGCGGTGACGGCACCCTCGAAGACGAGGGGCTTGAGCGAGGCACGTGCGGTGTACAGGGCAGCCGTGTAGCCGGCCGGCCCGGAGCCGATGATGATCACGTTTCGGACGTCGCTCACGGGTACTTTCCTCGTCTCTGCGGACTGCTTCTTGCCTACCGGGGGGCCGGTGCGGACTCTCACCCCACCCAACGGATCCTACGGCGCGAGCATTCCCGAGTTGTCCCCGTGGCGTCCGTGACGGTTCAGCGTCGCGGGTAGGTACTGGTCAGCAGCACCTTTCCGGGACCGGCTCCGGGGGTGTCCGCGCAGCCGGATTCGACGAGGTAGGCGTCCACCCGGGCGGTGTCGCCGGAGTGCGGCAGCACGACCAGGTAGACCGGTGTGCCCTGATAGCTGCCCCGCCCGCTCGCGAGCGGCGCATCCGGTCGGCCGGTGCCCTCCTGGACGCACTGCGGCAGCGCATCGGCGGTCCGGCGGTCCTGGGGGGCGACCGCGCCGTCGGGGGCGACGTTCTGGAGCCCGGGGCTCCGCTGCGTCTGGGTGGCCTGCCCCGCGCCGTCCGCGGCCGTGAGTAGCTGCTGGACGGTGGAGCGCAGGTTCTGGGCGGAGTACTCCCCCGACGTCTTCGGCTCGGCCAGGGTGCTGGCCGCGTCCGTGCGGGCGCGGTCCCCCGAAGGAGAGTCCGGCAGCGCGGTGAACAGGAAGACCCCGAGGGCGCAGGCGGCTGCTGTGACCAGGCCCGTCACCACGACGAACCGCCTGCGGGCCCGGCGGCGCCCGGGGCCGGTGGACCCGCCGGGACGGCCTTCTGGGGCACGGGTGGCGGGAGGTGTTTCACGTGAAACGTCGGCCCCGGAGCGGTGGCCGGGGGTCGAGAGGGGCTGTGGGGCGGGAGCGCGGGAATCGAGGAGCGCTTCCGCGGCGAGCGCCGCGTCGATGCGGCCCGCGATGCCCACGGGCATGCGCGGCGGCCCGGGCAGGGTGCCGAGCAGGGAGCGGATCTCTTCCAGGGACGCGCGGACGTCGGCGCACAGGGCGCAGTCGGCCAGGTGTCGCCGTACCTCGGACGTTCGTGAGGGAGACAGCAGGCCCTCGGCGAGGTCGGAGATCTCCGAGACGTCCGGGTGTCGGATCGTGCCGGTCGTATCGGTCGCACCGGTCGCACCGGTCGGCGGGTTCATGCTCGTCCACCTCCGCCCTTCACCGAATCTGGGTCTGGATGCCTTGGGTCTGCCGCTGGTGGGACGGATGTCCCCTGCGTCCGGTTCCTTCCCCGCTCAGCGGGGGTGTTATCCCCGGGATCGGCGCGCAGATGAGTGAGTAGGGGGACGAGTTTTGCCCGGCCGCGGGCGCACCGGCTCTTCACGGTCCCGGTGGGGACGTCGAGGATCCGGGCGGCTTCGGCCACGGGATAGCCCTGCATGTCGACCAGGACCAGGGCGGCCCGCTGCTCGGCGGGCAGGGTGGCCAGGGCGGCCAGGAGCTGCCGGTGGAGGTCGTGGCGCTCGGCGGGGGCCTCGGCGGACTCGTGGGGCTCCAGGAGCCGCTCCAGGCGGTCCGTGTCGTCGAGGGGCGCCGTCTTGCGCGAGGCGGCCTTGCGGGCCCGGTCGAGGCAGGCGTTGACGGTGATCCGGTGCAGCCAGGTGGTGACGGCCGATTCGCCGCGGAAGGTGTGAGCGGCCCGGTAGGCGGAGACGAGGGCGTCCTGGACGGCGTCGGCGGCGTCCTCGCGGTCGCCGAGCGTACGCAGGGCCACCGCCCACAGCCGGTCGCGGTGGCGCCGCACGAGTTCACCGAACGCGTCGGGGTCTCCGGCGGCGTGCAGCGCCAGGAGTTCCTGGTCACTACGACCACCGGGTGCGGCGTCGTCCAACGGTGAGCCCCTCCCCTGCCGCGGCCTCAGCCGGAGAACTTCACGTCCGTCACGCCCTGCTTGTAGCCCTCGCCGCTGTACTGGTCGACACCGGACATGGGCATGGCCGTGAACCAGACGAGGACGTAGCGCGTCTTGACGGGCTTCTCCGCCGTCAGGGTCAGGCTGGTCTCCGAGGTGGTGCCCGCGGTGATCTTCTTCATGGAGCCGACCTGGGTCGACGAGGACATGGAGTCGGCCGCGTAGAGCGTGGCCGTGGTGTGGTCACCCGCGTAGCGCAGCCCTATCGAGGCGGCGGAGACCTCTTGTTCGGATCCGAGGTCGTAGATGATCCCGACGCCCGCCTTGTAGTGGGCCTTCATCTCGGGGCCGTCGACGAAGCTCCTGGTGTGCCAGTAGCTGGAGGCGTCCCCGTCGTAGGTGTTGGGGACTCCCGCCGTGTCCTGGGCCTTGCCGTCCGGGTAGTACTCCTGCGCGGCCTTGATCGCGATGGGGGCGGGGGTCTTCTTCGCCGGGGTGTCGTCGCCCTTGGGCTGCGGGGTCTGGTGCTCCCCGGTGCTGCCCTGGTTGCCCCGCAGGAGGGTGTCGGCCAGCTGCCAGCTGCCCAACCCGAGCGCGGCGATGAGCAGCGCGGCGACACCCCACTTCAGGGCGCGGCCGGTGCGGCTCTGGAGCGGGGGCGGCGGGGGGAGGGGAGCCAGCGGCGTGGCCGTGGTGACCCCGTTGTGCGTCGCCGGGCGGCCGTAACTGCCCTGCTGGTAGGTCGTGTGCTGGTACTCGGGCGGAGCGGTGAAAGCGGGCTCGGGCGGCCGGATGCGGGGCATCGCGGCGACGGCCTTGGCCAACTCCTCCGGGGTGGTGCAGGCGGGTTCCTGGCGGGAGGCCGTGGCCCCGTCGTTGGCGAGCGCCCGCATGGCGAGTTCGCCGAGCCCGCGGTGGACGCCGGCGCGGACCTGGTCCGGGGCGATCAGGCCGACGCCCTTGGGCAGGCCGGTGAGGCCGTAGGCGTCGCTCTCGTAGGGCCAGCGCTGGGTGAGGGAGGCGTAGAGCAGCGCGCCGATCGCCTCGGTGTCCGCACGCTGCGGGGTCTCGCTGGTGATGCCGCGCAGCGCGGCGTTCACGGCGAGGCCGCGGATGCGGTACTGGCCGGTGGAGGTGCGCAGTATGGCGCTCGGGGTGAGCCGCAGATGGGCCAGCCCCTCGCGGTGCGCCGCCGTCATGGCCTGGGAGATCTGGCTGACGAGCTGGTAGGCCTCGTGGGGCTCCAGCGGGCCCGCGGCCAGCAGGGCCGTCAGTTCGGTGGCGTCGGGCAGCCATTCGTGGACGACGTAGACGAGGTCGTTCTCCTCCACGGCGTCGAGGACCTGGACGAACCGGGGGTCGCCGAGCAGGGCGGAGGAGCGGGCGGCGGCCAGGACCGAACGGGCCCTGGGGTGGTCGGCGGGCAGCAGGTGGACGCCCACGGCACGGCGCAGCTTCTCGTCCATCGCACGCCAGCTGCTGAATCCGTCCAGACGGGTGACGCACTCCTCGAGCCGGTAGCGCCGGGCGAGCTTGTGGCCGCTGTGCAGCTCGGGGGCGGCGGTGGGCGCGGTGGCCTTCGCCTTCTTGGGTTCGCCGTCCGATTCGGGCATGGGTCCGTCCGCGGCTCGTCCGTCCTGGATCTCAGCCCCGTCGGCCGTGGCCTTGGCCGCCTCGGCGGCCGGCGGCTCTTCGCCGCTGTTGTCGGCCACGTCGACGGCAGCCGTGCTACGTTCCGCCACCGTCGTTCCTGCCTCCCCATCCGTTACGCGCTGTCGGCCAGTCTGCGAAGCCATGCCAATTGTGCCCACAGTCCGACGCTATGCACGACACGCTAGGGGGGCCGATGGTTGTGCGCATCAGCGCCCCAGACGTCCGCGCACCATTCCGACCATGGCGTTGAGTTCCTCGATCCGCATGCGCTTGGCCGCGACGAGGAATACGGCCGCCAGAGCGATGCCACCGGCGACGAGGGAGGCCAGGGAACCGGTCACTCCGCTGCCGAGCAGTCGGGTGATGCCGAAGGCCACGCCGCCTCCCACGACGGCCGCGGGGAAACAGGCTCCGGCGAGGCGGGCGTAGGTCCGCATCACGTGCGCGCCGTCCAGGTCCCCGCCCAGGCGGGTGCGCAGGCGGCGCCAGGCCACGCCGACCCCGACCGCGTAGCCGAGCCCGTAGGCGGCGGCCATGCCGACCACGGCCCAGCGCGCGGGCAGGACCAGGAACGCGGCGACCGAGACCGCCGCGTTGACGCCCGCGACGATGCAGGTGTTGTAGAAGGGGGTGCGGGTGTCCTCGTAGGCGTAGAAGCCGCGCAGGACGACGTACTGCACCGAGTAGGGGATCAGCCCGAGGCCGAAGGCCATCAGCACGTAGCCGATGTTCTGCGCGCCGGCGCCGGAGCCCGCGTAGAGCAGGGTGGCCATCGGCACGCCGAGGGCGAGGAACGCGAAGGCGCAGGGGACGATCGCGACGGCCGAGGTGCGCAGCCCGTAGGAGATGTCGTCGCGGACCGCGGCGACGTCCCCGTCATGGGCCGAACGGGAGATCCGGGGCAGGACCGCCGTCATGACGGACACGGTGATGATGGCCTGCGGCATCTGCCACAGCAGCAGCGCGTAGTTGTAGGCGGTGATGCCGGTACCGGGGTGGCCCTGCTTCTCGGCGACCGAACCGGCCCAGGTGGCCAGCTGGGTGACGACGACCAGACCGACCTGGTTGGCGAGGACGAAGAAGAACGTCCACTTGGCCAGCCCGGCGGCCTTGCCCAGGCCGTGGCCCTTCCAGTCGAAGCGCAGCTTCGGCTTGAAGCCCGCGTCCCGCAGGTAGGGCAGCATCGCCAGGGCCTGGACGGTGAGGCCCAGCAGGGTGCCCAGGCCCAGCAGTCGGACGCCGTCGCCGGTGACGGTGGCGGCGTTGACGCCCGAGGTGGTGAAGCCGCCGAAGGCCCAGATGAAGGCGCCGAAGGTGGCGATGACGACGATGTTGTTGAGGACGGGGGTCCACATCATCGCGCCGAACCGGCCGCGGGCGTTGAGGATCTGGCCGAGGACCACGTGCACGCCCATGAAGAACATGGTCGGCAGGCAGTAGCGGGCGAAGGCGACCGCGACGTCCATCTGCTCCGGGTTCGAAGCGATCTTCGGGGACATCATCGTGATGAACAGGGGCGCGGCGAGCACACAGACCGTGGTGATGCCCGCGAGCAGGACCACGACGAGGGTCAGCAGCCGGTTGGCGTAGGCCTCTCCCCCGTCGTCGTCGTTCTTCATGGCCCGCACGAGCTGCGGGATGAAGACCGCGTTGAGGGCGCCGCCGCCGACGAGGACGTAGATCATCGTCGGCAGGGTGTTGGCGATCTGATAGGTGTCGTTGAAGGTGCCGACACCGATCGCACCGGCGATGACCAGGGTGCGCAGGAACCCGGTGAGCCGCGAGACGATCGTGCCCGCCGCCATGAGCGCGCTGGACTTGAGCAGGCTCGAGGCGCGCCCGGCGGGCTTGCTGGGCGCGGGGGCGGCGACCGGGGGTTCCTCGGTCGCGGTGCGGGGGGCCGCCTGCTGGTCCCGGTACAGGTGCGCGAAGGCGTCCGGTTCCGGCTGCTGGTCGGTGGCCTGGGTGACGAGCGAGTCGACGCCGACGAACTGCGTGGTGGTCGCGTGGTCGCCGTACGGCATGTGGCGGGAGGGGCCGTCCGGCTCGGGCGGCGGGGTCTGGGCCCAGACGCGCGGGTCCGGGGCGTAGGCGGGGGCCGCCGGGGCCGCGTAGAGCGGACCGGGCTCCTGGTAGGTGCCGGGAGGCGGCGGCGGGTGCGCGGCGCGGTCGTAGAGGACCTCGGCCACCGGATCCTGCGCCGACAGGTCCTGCGACCGGTACGGGTCGTAGCCGTAGGCGTCCTGGACATACGGGTCGTGCTCCGGCGCGGCGGCAGGCGGAGGTACCTGCCCCGGTACCGGCGTGCCCGGGGCAGTGCCCTGGGCGGGCGCGGGACCGCCGGCGCCCTGCCCGCGGTCACCGTCGTACGGCGCGTTCATCGAAACCCCACCTCATCGTCCCCAGGCCGACCGGCCACGGCGTCGCTCAACGGTCCACTGTCTCACCCGTGCCGGACCCGCTGGTGCTTTGCGGTCCGGTGTCCGGGGTCTCGTCACTCTGCTGCGTGCTCTCTTCGGCAGCGGCGCGCGCGGCGACGCGCTTGCGACTGGCGTACATCTTGATGCCTGCCACGACGAGGAGGAGCACCCCGCCCGCGATGACGAGCATGACAGTGGGAGTGATCTCCGTTGCCTCCACGGTGAACCTGCGCTCCTTGCCGTACGGAACGCCGTCCCGGGTGTAGAGCTGGGCGGTGACCTCGACGGGACCACTGGCGGTCGCGTTGGCGTTGAACTTCAAGGTCTGGCTGTGCTCGGCCTGGACGTTGACGTCCTTCTCGGCCTCGCCGTCCTCGCCGAACATCAGGCGGGTGGGGTTGGCGGACTTCAGCCGCAGGACCAGCCCGCGGACGTCCTGAACGAGGCTGTTCTGGATCGTGACGGGGATCGTCGCGCTGTGCCCCGACAGGGTGGCGTCCGATTTGGGGACCAGCTGGACCTGCTCGGTCAGACCGATCAGGTACTGCTGGACGCCGTCGCGGTAGAGCGCGGCCTCCTCCGGGCGACCGCGCCAGGAGGAGGACATCTCCCGGTTGGTGGTGTTGCCGAAGGGGATCTCGACCCGGTCCGGGGCCGAGAGGATCACCTTGAAGTGGTCGAGGGTGTTCTGGGTGGTGCGGATCTTCTCGAACGCGGACAGCGGGAGCTCCTGCTTGCGCAGGCCCTCGGGGTACTGCCCGGCGCCCGGCACCTGCGTGGCGGCGCCGGGGTCCGGCTTGGCGGCCGCGGCCGCCTCCAGGTCCTGGGGCTGGCTCCAGCGGCCCGGCTGGAGACCGCGCAGGGCCGCCGCCATCGTCTGGACCTGGCTGGCGGAGGGCATCCGCTGCGGGGCGACGACGAAACTGCGCTGCTCGTCGGTGCCCTGCTGGTTCAGTACGAGGCTCTGGGCGAGGAACTGCTGGATCGCGAGGACGGAGTTCCCGGCGTTCAGCATGTCGCCCTCGAAGGCGGTGGACAGCCGTGCGTCGGCGACCACGGCGGTGGCCCCGGCCCCGATCGGGCGGGCGGCCGAGGGGACGTGGCCGAGGCCGGCGTTCTCCTGGAAGCTGTCGCTGCGGGTGAGGACGTTGTGGGCGCCGGCCGAGGTGGCGACATTGACGATCGACGGGTCGATGGCGCCGTCCACGGGCCAGGAGAAGTCGGTGGACGGGGTGACGTGCAGGACGGTCTCCACCGCCTGCTTCGCCTTGTCGGTGGCGGGGCGCAGCTGGCCCAGGGTGCCCGAGACGTCCTTGCCGCGGTGTGCGAGCGAGGCGAGGTCCGGATCGGCGAAGGGCAGGGCGACGACCTTCTTGCCCTGCACGGCCGTTTCCAGGGCGCTCAGCCAGTGCTCGGCGACGGCCTTGTTCTTCCCCGGCACCGGCTTTCCACCGGGGACCCGGATCCGGTAGCCCTTGGTCATCGCGTCGACCGTGTACAGCAGGTCCGGGTCGATGACCCAGGTGATCGGCAGGTCCTTGCCGAGCGAGACCATCTGCTCCAGCCGTCCTCCGGGCCGCAGCTCGTCGGAGAGGCTGTCGTCCTCGAAGACGGGGGTCTGCAGTTCGTCGGAACCGGTCTCGGCCGTGAGGTGGACCCGGGAGATCAGCGGCCACACGTAGCTGAGCTGGGCGCGCTTCGCGGCGGCTTCGGGCTGCCAGGGCAGGACCGTGCGCTGGATGCCGAGCACCTGCTCGGTGGGCCGGCTCTCGCTCTCCCCCGACACGGAGACGCCGATCTGGTAGACGCCGTCCTTGTCGAGCCCCAGCTTGTCGACGGGGATCTTCAGGGTGAAGGGCTGGCTGTTCTTCGCGGGCAGGGCGGAGAGCTTCGCGGCGAAGGAGCCGTCGATCTCCGCGGGATCGCTGCCGGACCGGTAGCCGGTCTGCTCCGCGGCATCGCCGATCGCGTCGCGATCGCTCAGCACCGGCCCGACCCGCAGGCCGACGTGCGCCTCGGTGATCGTCTCGCGACTGTTGTTGGTCACGGTGCCGGAGATGGTGAGGGTGTCGCCCTTCACCGGCGCGCTCGGCGTCAGGGCGTCCAGCTGGACGTCGACCGCCGAGGCGGCGGAGGCGGCGTTCTCGGTGGCCTGCGCGGATGGGGCGGGGGCGTAGACGAGTGCGGCGAGAACCGGAGTCCCGGTGAGCATGACGATCGCGCGCCGCAGCCAGCGGCGCCTGACAGGGGCAGGTGCCGTCCCCTGGATGTCTGCCGCCTCGGCCACGCGCCCGCCCGTCCTCGAAGTGTCAGTGGTCGTCGTTTATGCGTCCACGCATGGTAACGAGGCCCGCTGTGCGCGAGTGCCGCGCCTTGCTCCACATGATCGGGGCCGCCGGGCGGGGGCGTCGCGTCAGGGTGCCCGATAAGAAGGGAGCCCCGGCCGGGCGGGGCACGTACCCTTTTCTGTTGTGCCGAACGCCAACGAAGACAACCCCAGTGCCCTGAGTCAGGTGCAGCACCGCGCGGTCAGTGAACTGCTGCGGGTCGCTCCTGTCGCCGATGATCTCGGCCGCCGTTTCCAGGAGGCGGGCTTCAGCCTCGCGCTGGTCGGCGGGTCCGTTCGCGACGCGCTGCTCGGGCGCCTCGGCAACGACCTCGACTTCACCACCGATGCCCGGCCCGAGGACGTGCTGAGGATCGTCCGACCGTGGGCGGACTCCGTCTGGGACGTCGGCATCGCCTTCGGGACGGTCGGGGCGAACAAGGGCGGCTTCCAGATCGAGGTGACGACCTACCGGTCCGAGGCCTACGACCGCTCCTCGCGCAAGCCCGAGGTGTCCTACGGCGACTCGATCGAGCAGGACCTGGTCCGGCGCGACTTCACCGTCAACGCCATGGCGCTGGCCCTCCCGCAGCAGCGGTTCATCGATCCGCACGGCGGTCTGGAAGACCTGGCGGCCCGTGTCCTGCGGACCCCGGGCACTCCCGAGGAGTCCTTCTCCGACGACCCGCTGCGCATGATGCGCGCCGCACGGTTCGCCGCGCAGCTGGACTTCGAGGTCGCCCCCGAGGTCGTCGCGGCGATGACGGCGATGTCCGACCGGATCGAGATCGTCTCGGCGGAGCGGGTGCAGGCGGAGCTGAACAAGCTGCTGCTCTCGGACCGGCCCCGCACGGGGCTGGGCCTGCTCGTGGACACGGGCCTGGCGGAGCGGGTGCTGCCCGAGCTGCCCGCGCTGCGCCTGGAGAGCGATGAGCACCACCGGCACAAGGACGTGTACGAGCACTCCCTGATCGTGCTGGAGCAGGCGATCGATCTGGAGGAGGACGGCCCCGACCTGGTGCTCCGGCTGTCCGCCCTGCTGCACGACATCGGCAAGCCCCGCACCCGCCGCTTCGAGAGCGACGGGCGGGTCTCCTTCCACCACCACGAGATGGTGGGAGCGAAGATGACCAAGAAGCGCATGACGGCGCTGAAGTACTCCAACGACATGGTCAAGGACGTCTCCCGGCTGGTGGAGCTGCACCTGCGCTTCCACGGCTACGGGGCGGGCGAGTGGACGGACTCCGCGGTCCGCCGGTACGTGCGGGACGCGGGTCCGCTGCTGTCGCGGCTGCACAAGCTGACCCGTTCGGACTGCACCACGCGCAACAAGCGCAAGGCCAAGGCGCTCTCCCACACCTACGACGGCCTGGAGGCGCGGATCGCGCAGCTCCAGGAGCAGGAGGAGCTGGACTCGATCCGGCCCGACCTGGACGGCAACGAGATCATGCGGGTCCTGGACGTCGGCCCGGGTCCGGTGATCGGGAAGGCCTACGCCTTCCTGCTGGAGCTGCGGCTCGAGAACGGCCCGATGGAGCGGGAGGCCGCGATCGCGGCCCTCAAGGAGTGGTGGGCGACCCAGAGCTGAGGCCGTCCCGCGTCGATGTTTCACGTGAAACATCGACGCGGGGTGCGCGACGGGTCAGGGGCGATGTTTCACGTGAAACGTCGCCCCTGCCGGATGAGCAAGGCGGCGGTCAGGGCGTAGAGGACGGCCACGCCCAGGATCAGCGGGACGGACTTGCCGTCGAGGGGAAGCACCAGCGAGGCCATGGCGGCCGCTCCGACGAAGGCGACGTTGAAGAGCACGTCGTAGACGGAGAAGATCCGGCCGCGAAAACCGTCGTCCACCTGTGACTGCACGACGGTGTCGGTGGCGATCTTCGCTCCCTGGGTGGCCATTCCCAGGACGAAGGCGGCGGCCAGCATCGGCTCGGGCGCGAAGAAGAGACCCAGACCCGGCACCAGAACGGCCGCCGTCGCCGCGCAGAGCGTGATCCAGCCCCGGGTGCCGAGCCGCCCCACCAACCAGGGCGTGATGACGGCCGCCACGAAGAACCCGGCCCCCGACACCCCGACCGCGATCCCCAACAGGGCGAGCCCGTCCGACTCGTTGTCCGACCAGGCGTAGCGGCACAGGGTCAGCAGGGTCACCGTCAGCGCCCCGTAGCAGAAGCGCATCAAGGTCATGGCGGTGAGCGCCTGGGCGGCGTCACGGCGCTCGTACAGGTGCCTCAGGCCCTGGGCCATGCCCCGCACCGTCAGAGCGATCCCTTCGGCCACCGAGGGGTACTGCCGTGCGGGGGTGTGGTCGGGGCCGAGGAGCCGGACGTCGAGCCGGAGCGAGACGAGCGCCGCGCACAGGTAGAACGCGGCGCCGAGCAGGACGATGACGGCATTGGACTCGGCCGCGAGCAGGCGCACCAGGAAGGCCAGTCCCCCGCCCAGGGTGGCCGCGAGGGTTCCGGCGGTCGGGGAGAGGGCGTTCGCGGTCACGAGTTGGTCGGCCCCGACGACCCGGGGCAGCGAAGCGGAGAGCCCGGCCAGGACGAAGCGGTTGACGGCGGTCACCGAGAGCGCCGAGGCGTAGAACAGCCAGTCGGGCACCTGCGCGACGATCAGCATCCCGGTGCCGCAGGCCAGGAAGGCGCGCAGCAGGTTGCCGTAGAGGAACACCTGGCGGCGCGGCCAACGGTCCAGCAGCACTCCGGCGAAGGGGCCGATCGCCGAGTAGGGCAGCAACAGGACGGCCATGGCCGAGGCGATGGCCACGGGCGAGGCCTGCTTCTCCGGGGAGAACACCACGTAGGTGGCGAGCGCGACCTGGTAGACGCCGTCGGCGGCCTGGGACAGGAGCCGCACCGAGAGCAGGTTGCGGAAGTCCCTCAGGCGCAGGAGTACGCGCAGATCACCTACGACAGGCATGTGGGCAAGCGTCACATACGCCGAGGGTCCCCGGGCGGATTGCCCGGGGACCCTCGGCGGAAGAACAGTCGAAGTCCAAGTGCTGGAAGCCCTTGGCGCGTCGTGCTGTGTCCTGTTTAGCGCTCGACCTCGCCCTTGATGAACTTCTCGACGTTGGCGAGGGCCTCGTCGTCGAAGTACTGGACCGGCGGGGACTTCATGAAGTAGCTCGAAGCCGACAGGATCGGGCCACCGATGCCGCGGTCCTTGGCGATCTTCGCGGCGCGCACGGCGTCGATGATGACACCGGCGGAGTTCGGGGAGTCCCACACCTCGAGCTTGTACTCGAGGTTCAGCGGAACGTCACCGAAGGCGCGACCCTCGAGGCGGACGTACGCCCACTTGCGGTCGTCGAGCCACGCGACGTAGTCGGACGGACCGATGTGGACGTTCTTCTCGCCCAGCTCGCGGTCGGGGATCTGCGAGGTGACGGCCTGCGTCTTCGAGATCTTCTTCGACTCGAGGCGGTCGCGCTCCAGCATGTTCTTGAAGTCCATGTTGCCGCCGACGTTGAGCTGCATGGTGCGCTCAAGACGGACACCGCGGTCCTCGAACAGCTTCGCCATCACGCGGTGCGTGATGGTGGCGCCGACCTGCGACTTGATGTCGTCGCCGACGATCGGGACGCCCGCCTCGGTGAACTTGTCAGCCCACTCCTTGGTGCCGGCGATGAAGACCGGAAGGGCGTTGACGAAGGCGACCTTCGCGTCGATGGCGCACTGCGCGTAGAACTTCGCAGCGGCTTCGGAGCCGACGGGCAGGTAGCAGACCAGAACGTCGACCTGCTTGTCCTTGAGGACCTGGACGATGTCGACCGGAGCCTCGGCGGACTCCTCGATCGTCATCCGGTAGTACTTGCCCAGGCCGTCCAGGGTGTGGCCGCGCTGAACGGTCACGCCCTTGTTGGGGACGTCGCAGATCTTGATCGTGTTGTTCTCGCTGGCGCCGATGGCGTCCGAAAGGTCGAGGCCGACCTTCTTCGCGTCAACGTCGAAGGCGGCAACGAACTCAACGTCGCGGACGTGGTAGTCGCCGAACTGGACGTGCATCAGGCCGGGGACCTTGGTCGCCGGGTCGGCGTCCTTGTAGTACTCGACGCCCTGCACCAGCGAGGCGGCGCAGTTGCCTACGCCGACGATGGCTACGCGAACCGAACCCATTCCGGTTGCTCCCTGTTTGTTCTCGGACGAGGCCTGCGAATGCAGGGCCTCATTTTGCAGTTTCGTCGGACGAGTCGGGTCGTCTGCGATCCCGTCCCGCCCGCTCGCTCTCGATCAGCTCGTTCAGCCAGCGCACTTCGCGCTCCACGGATTCCATGCCGTGTCGCTGCAGCTCAAGGGTGTAGTCGTCGAGGCGCTCCCGCGTGCGGGCGAGCGAGGTGCGCATCTTCTCCAGGCGCTCCTCCAGCCGGCTGCGGCGGCCCTCCAGCACCCGCATGCGCACGTCCCGTTCGGTCTGACCGAAGAACGCGAAGCGGGCGGCGAAGGACTCGTCCTCCCAGGTATCGGGGCCGGTGTGGGAGAGCAGCTCTTCGAAGTGCTCCTTACCCGCAGCCGTCAACCGATAGACGATCTTGGCGCGGCGCCCTGCGAGTGAAGCGGCGACCGCGTCTTCCAGGGCATTGCCCGGTTCTTCGATCAACCACCCGTTGGCGACGAGCGTCTTGAGGCAGGGATAGAGGGTTCCGTAGCTGAACGCCCGGAACACCCCCAGCGAGGTGTTGAGCCGCTTGCGCAGCTCATAGCCGTGCATGGGGGACTCGCGAAGCAGGCCGAGAACAGCGAACTCGAGAATGCCTGAGCGCCGGCTCATCCGCCTGCTTCCTCCTCGTCCCTGAGTTCTTTATGTCGAGCTGATGTATCGACTCGATACATCCAGACGATAGAACGGGCGGCCCGTTACGACAAGGGGAGACGTGGTGACCGGCGTCACATCACTAATTCGTAGGAGGCAAGTTGCCTGATTTGGGGTGAACTTCGGCACTGGTTGGGTTTTGAGCGTGCGTAGTCTGTGCGCCGGGGGAACCGGAATACGCCTGCCGCTTCCAGGCCACTCGCCTGCCCGAGGAGTAGTCGTTCGATGAGCGAGCACCGCCGCAAACCGCCGCAGCAAGGCGGTGGACGGGCCGCGGCCCGCCGGGCCGCCCAGCAGCGGCCTGCCCGGGGCGCCGCGCCCGGGCACGACGCCCCCACCGCATCGCCCGGTGGACCGTACGAGGGACAACCGGTCCCCGACGGCCGTGCCGGGGCCCGCAGGGGCGCCCGAGGGGCCGGCGGAGGCCGTGGCGGCAAGGGATCCGGCCGCGGCGACAAGCGGCTCATCAACTACCCGCGGTCCGACCGGGACGGCTGGAAGCGATTCCTTCCCTCCTGGAAGCTCGTCGGGGGCACGGCCCTGGGCTTCTTCGCCGTCATCACGGCCGGCTCGGGCATCGGCATCGCGATGGTGGGCACCCCTGACGCGAACAAGGCCGCCGAGGCCCAGAACAACGTCTTCTACTGGGCCGACGGCACCCAGATGGTCGCGACCGGCGGGTCGACCAACCGGCAGATCGTGCCCATCGACAAGATTCCCCGGTCGATGCAGAACGCCGTGATCTCGGCGGAGAACGAGTCCTTCGAGACCGACAAGGGCGTCGACCCCATGGGCATCGCCCGCGCCGTGGTCAACATGGCCAAGGGCGGTTCGACCCAGGGCGGCTCCACCATCACCCAGCAGTACGTGAAGAACACCTTCCTGGACTCCGACCAGACGCTGAAGCGGAAGGTCACGGAGCTGTTCATCTCGATAAAGCTGGGTGTCACCGCGGAGAAGGACACGATCCTCGCGGGCTACCTGAACACGGCGTACTACGGCCGGGACGCCTACGGCATCCAGGCCGCGTCCCGTGCGTACTTCAACAAGGACTGCGACAAGCTGACGCCCTCCGAGGGCGCCTTCCTCGCCTCGGTCCTCAAGGGACCCAACCTCTACAACCCGGACGGCGGCATCGGATCGGCGGCCACCCCCGAGGCCAACACCAAGAGGGCCCAGAGCCGCTGGGCCTGGGTGCTCGACCGCGAGGTCGCCGTGGGCCGGATGACCGCGACCGAGCGGGCCCAGTACCGCGAGTTCCCCAAGCTGGTCGACTCCGCGCAGGCCCGTTCGCTCGGCGGTCAGACCGGGTACCTGGTCGAGACGGCCAAGCAGTACGTGATGAAGGCCAAGGGCCTCACCGCCGAGCAGATGGCACTGGGCGGCTACCAGATCACCACCACCTTCCAGAAGCCCAAGGTGGACGCGCTGGTCAAGGCCGTCGAGGACACCCGCAATGGCTTCCTGGACGAGAAGGCGCGGCCCGACTACGACACCTTCGTCCAGTTCGGCGCCGCTTCCGTCGACGTGAAGTCCGGCGCCGTCGTGGCCCTCTACGGCGGGCCCGGCTGGGACCAGAAGCACTTCACCAACAACGCCAACACCATCGGTGTCCCCGTCGGCTCCACCTGGAAGCCGTTCGTCCTGGCCGCGGCACTGGAGTACGGCACCCAGAACTCGCACGGCGAGGGCATCTCGGTCAGCAGCAAGTACAACGGCAACGACCAGACCGTCATCAACAACCGGGACGGCAAGCCGCTGCGCGCCGCCGACGGCACGCCCTTCCGGCAGAAGAACGAGAGCCCCACCGCCTACGGGTACGTGACCCTCAACGAGGCGATGGAGAAGTCCATCAACACGCCGTTCGCCCAGCTCGTCTTCGACGTCGGCCACGACAAGGTGCGCGGGGTGGCCAAGGCCTCCGGCATCCTCGACGAGTCGATGGACCCGGCCGACAACGCCTCGTTCGCCCTCGGCACCTCGACCCCGTCGGCCATCCGCATGGCAGACGCCTACGCGACCTTCGCCGACTCCGGCACGCACCACGAGCCCTTCTCGGTCACCAAGGTGCTCAAGGACGGCAAGGAGCTGTCCGGCTTCGAGGCGCCGAAGTCCCAGCGGGCCATGGACAACTCCATCGCCGACAACATCACCAAGGTCCTGCGCAACGTCGTGGAGAACGGCACCGGCACCAAGGCCAAGAAGCTGGGCCGCCCGGCGGCGGGCAAGACCGGCACCACCGACCAGAACAAGTCGGCCTGGTTCGTCGGCTACACCCCGCAGCTCTCGACCGCCGTCACCCTGTTCCGCAACGACCCGAACTCGGCGGACAAGAAGCTGATGTCCATGAACCGGGTGGGCGGTGTCGACTCCATCCACGGTGGTGACATCCCCGCGGTGATCTGGACCGAGTACATGAAGGCCGCCCTCACGGGCGCTCCGAAGAAGGACTTCCCGGAGGCCGAGGACATCGGCGTGACGGCCGACGCCGCGGGCGCTCCCACGCCGACGCCCACCCCCGTGCCGTCCCCCTCGCCGTCCGTCACGGAGTCGCCGCAGATCTCGCCGTCCCCGACGGTCTCGCCGTCCCCGTCCGCGGGGGGCAAGCCCAGCTGCAACCCGTGGAAGCTGTACTGCGACCCGGACCCGAGCGGCACGCCCACCGGTCGTCCCAGTCCGACCAAGACGGGCAGGCCGGGCCGCCCGGGCAACAGCATCTGGGGACCCACGGGCGCCGACACCGGCTGATCGGCCGGGTCCGCGCTCCGAGGGCCGTCGCATTCCGATGCGGCGGCCCTCGGCACGTTCACAGCCCCGTACGGCAGGATGAGCGCATGACGAAGGTGCACGAGGACCGCCCCGTACTGCCGACCCAGCACGACGAGGTCGCGGCGGCCGGCAGCGAGCTGATCGGCGGACCGACGGGCAGGTACGCGCGGCTGGGCGGGCACTGGCTGAGCCCCGTGCGCGTCATCGTCCTGGTGGCGATCGGCATGTTCGCGCTCGGGATGGTGCAGAAGCTGCCCTGCTACGACTGGGCGTGGTTCCGCGGCGCGGGCTCGCAGTACACCCACGCCTGCTACTCCGACATCCCGCACCTGTACGTGGTGCGCGGCTTCGCCGACGGTCTGACGCCGTACTTCGACCGGCTCACCGGCGACATGCAGTACCTCGAGTACCCCGTGCTCACCGGGCTCTTCATGCAGGTCGCGTCCTGGCTCACGCCCACCGGCGGCTCCATGCAGCACCGCGAGCAGATGTACTGGATGGTCAACGCGGGCATGCTGATGGCCTGCGCCGCCGTCATCGCGGTCTGCGTGGCCCGGACGCACCGCCGCCGCCCCTGGGACGCCCTGCTCTTCGCCCTCGCGCCCGCCTTCGCGCTGACCGCGACGATCAACTGGGACCTGTTGGCCATCGCGCTGACCGCCGCCGCGATGCTCATGTGGTCCCGCGGCCGGGCGCTGGCGTTCGGCATCCTGATCGGCCTGGCCACCGCCGCCAAGCTCTATCCCGTGCTGCTGCTCGGGCCGTTGTTCGTCCTGTGCTGGCGGGCCGGCAAGTGGCGCGCGTTCGCACTGGCCGCCCTCGGCGCGGTGGCGTCCTGGCTCGTGGTGAACCTGCCCGTGATGGTCTACGCCTGGGACGGCTGGTCGAAGTTCTACACCTTCAGCCAGGAACGTCCGATCGACTTCGGGTCGGTGTGGCTGCTGATCTCCCAGCGCTCCGGGAACCCGCTGGAGGGCGCGAACACCTACGCGACGGGCCTGACCCTGCTGCTCTGCGGCGCCATCGGGTTGCTCGGGCTCACCGCCCCGCGGCGCCCCCGCTTCGCCCAGCTGGTGTTCCTCGTCGTCGCCGTCTTCATCCTGGCCAACAAGGTCTATTCGCCGCAGTACGTGCTGTGGCTCATCCCGCTGGCCGCCCTCGCCCGACCGCGCTGGCGCGACTTCCTCATCTGGCAGGCCTGCGAGGTCATGTACTTCCTCGGGATCTGGTCCTACCTCGCCTACACGACCAGCGGGGAGAAGCACCAGGGCCTGCCCATCGAGGGCTACCAGCTGGCCATCGCCGCGCACCTGCTCGGCACCTTGTACCTCTGCGCCGTGATCGTGCGGGACATCCTGCTCCCCGAGCGGGACGTGGTGCGCCAGGACGGCTCTGACGACCCCTCGGGCGGTGTCCTGGACGGCGCCGAGGACGTGTTCGTGCTCTCCCACGCCGCGAGGGCGCCGCAGGATGCGACGCCCTCGGAAGGACAGCGGGTCGAGTGGGGCGCCACCCGGGATTGACCCCGGCGGGCGCCCGTACCCGAATCAGGCCTCGAACGCCCGGTCGAACTGGGTCGTGGTGTGCCGCAGGTGGGCCACCAGCTCGTCGCCCACGCGCGGCTCGGTCGCGTCCGAGGGCACGAACAGGATCGACACCTGCATGTGCGGGGGCTCCGCGAACCAGCGCTGCTTGCCCGCCCACACGAAGGGCGACAGGTTCCTGTTCACGGTGGCCAGCCCGGCCCGGGCGACCCCCTTGGCGCGCGGCATCACACCGTGCAGGGCCTTGGGGGCCTCCAGACCCACGCCGTGCGAGGTGCCGCCCGCCACGACCACCAGCCAGCCGTCCGAAGCGGCCTTCTGCTGGCGGTAGCCGAAGCGGTCGCCCTTGGAGACCCGAGTGACGTCCAGAACGGAGCCGCGGTACTGGGTCGCCTCGTGGTCGCCCAGCCACAGCCGGGTGCCGATCCTCGCCCGGAACCGGGTCTGCGGGAACTGCTGGCGCAGCCGCGTCAGCTCCTCGGCCCGCAGGTGGCTGACGAACATCGTGTGCAGCGGCAGCCGGGCCGCGCGCAGCCGGTCCATCCAGGCGATGACCTCTTCGACGGCGTCGGAGCCGTCGGGGCGGTCGAGCGGCAGGTGCAGGGCGAAGCCCTCCAGCCGCACGTCCTCGATCGCCGACTGCAGCTGTCCCAGATCGTGTTCGGAGATCCCGTGGCGGCGCATCGAGCTCATGCACTCGATGACGACACGGGCGCCGACCAGGCCGCGCACCCCGTCCACGGAGGACACCGAGCGGATGACCCGGTCGGGCAGCGGCACCGGCTCCTCGCCCCGCCGGAACGGGGTGAGGACCAGCAGGTCCCCGCCGAACAGATCCTTTATCGCGGCGGCTTCGTACGTCGTGCCCACGGCCAGGATGTCGGCGCCCATGCGGGTCGCCTCTTCGCACAGCCGCTCGTGGCCGAAGCCGTAGCCGTTGCCCTTGCAGACCGGGATCAGTCCGGGGAACTGATCCTGAATCTGCTTCTGGTGCGCACGCCAGCGCGCGGTGTCGACGTAGAGCGTGAGCGCCATGCCCGTCCGGAACCTCTCTAGAAAAGAACTGCGCGGTGCAGCGGGGGTGGGGTGGGAATCAGCGGCGGGACATGTAGATGTCGAGCGCCTTGTGCAGCATCTTGTTGAGCGGGAAGTCCCATTCGCCGACGTACTCGACGGCTTCGCCGCCCGTGCCGACCTTGAACTGGATCAGGCCGAACAGGTGGTCGTTCTCGTCCAGCGTGTCGCTGATGCCGCGCAGGTCGTACACGCTCGCGCCGAGCGCGTAGGAGTCGCGCAGCATGCGCCACTGCATCGCGTTCGACGGGCGGACCTCGCGCTTGTGGTTCGCGGAGGCGCCGTACGAGTACCAGACGTGCTGGCCGACGGTGAGCATCGTGGCGGCGGCCAGCGGCTCCCCTTCGTGCGTGGCGATGTACAGGCGCATCCGGTTCGGGTCCTCGGAGTTGAGGGCCGTCCACTGGCGCTGGAAGTAGCTGAGCGGGCGCGGGCGGAACTTGTCGCGCTCGGCGGTGATCTCGTAGAGGTGCTGCCAGGTGGGCAGGTCCTCGTAACCGCCCTGGACGACCTCGACGCCGGCCTTCTCGGCCTTCTTGATGTTGCGGCGCCACAGCTGGTTGAAGCCCTTGAGGACGTCGTCCAGCGAGCGTTCGGCGAGCGGGACCTGGAAGACGTAGCGCGGCTGGACGTCACCGAAGCCGGCGCCGCCGTCCTCGGCCTGCTGCCAGCCCATGCGGCGCAGCTTGTCGGACACCTCGAAGGCGCGGGGCTCGATGACCGAGGCCTCCACGTCGCGCAGGCGCTTGACGTCCGGGTCCTGGATGCCGGCCTTGATGGCCGTCGAGTTCCAGCGGCGGATGACGACGGGCGGGCCCATCTTCACGGTGAAGGCGCCCTGATGCTTCAGGTGCGCCAGCATCGGCTGGAGCCATTCCTCCAGGTTCGGGGCGTACCAGTTGATGACGGGGCCCTCGGGAAGGTACGCGAGGTACCGCTTCACCTTGGGCAACTGCCGGTACAACACCAGTGCGGCACCGACGAGTTCACCGGAGTTGTCGAACCAACCGAGGTTCTCCGAACGCCATTCGTTCTTCACGTCGGCCCACGCCGGAACCTGGCAGTGGCTCGCCGAGGGCAGGCTCTGGAGGTATGCCAGATGCTGCTCTCGGCTGATGGTCCTCAGGGACAGGCTCATGCGGGGCGTCTCCTAGGCGGCTTCGCTGGCTATGGCGCGAAGCCTACTGCGACAAGGGCGCCACCCATCTGGGGGACGGACCCGGTCCGGGCCGAGGGCCGGCCGGCGCCCTGTCGCGGAGGTGCCCGGCTACCCGAAGAGACCGCCGTGCGCCATGGCGAGATAGAACCCGACCGCAGCCGCTCCCAGGCCGACGATCAGTGCGAAGCGCTCGCGTGTCGTGGCCGAGATGAACTGTCCGTAGGCGCCGGTGAGGATGCCGATCAGCCCGGTCCACGAGCTGAGCAGGTGCAGATTGTGGAAGAACGCCGTGACGAACGCCACGATGCCGAGGATCAGGGTGACCGCCACAAGGGTGTCCTGCAGCGGGTGGGGCTTGCCGTCGGTGGAGAAGAGCGAGATGGACGACTGGGGTCGCATTGCCTGTGCCATCGGAAGGCACCTCCTGGCTGACGCAGAGCGGTGCAGCGGAGTAGCCGTCCGGCGGAGCCGGGGGCATAGCACCGAGCACACCCGATGGGTACAGGGTGTGGCCTCCAGGCGCCGGATTTCAACCGGAAGGAGGGGAGCAGGTACTCTGTACGGTCTGCACCTGTGTCCGTTCGCTCGGACCCGGTGCGATTACGCATCACGACCCTCCTGCCACGGAACGACCGTGGCCGCTGAGTCCAAAGGAGGTGGGTTCCACATGCGTCACTACGAAGTGATGGTCATCCTCGACCCCGATCTCGAGGAGCGCGCTGTCTCCCCGCTGATCGAGAACTTCCTTTCTGTCGTCCGTGAGGGCAACGGAAAGGTCGAGAAGGTCGACACCTGGGGCCGTCGTCGTCTCGCTTACGAGATCAAGAAGAAGCCCGAGGGCATCTACTCGGTCATCGACCTTCAGGCCGAGCCTGCGGTCGTCAAGGAGCTCGACCGACAGATGAACCTGAACGAGTCGGTCCTCCGGACCAAGGTCCTCCGTCCCGAGACCCACTGAACCTCCCAGTTCAGCGGTAATCGGGATTTCGAGTAGCACAAGCAGCCAGCAGCAAAACCCGCCGAGAGGTTCATCCATGGCAGGCGAGACCGTCATCACGGTCGTCGGCAATCTCGTCGACGACCCCGAGCTGCGCTTCACCCCCTCGGGTGCGGCGGTCGCGAAGTTCCGTGTCGCGTCCACTCCCCGCACCTTCGACCGCCAGACCAATGAGTGGAAGGACGGCGAGAGCCTGTTCCTGACCTGCTCGGTGTGGCGGCAGGCGGCCGAGAACGTCGCAGAGTCCCTTCAGCGGGGCATGCGTGTCGTCGTTCAGGGCCGGCTGCGCCAGCGGTCCTACGAGGACCGTGAGGGTGTCAAGCGCACGGTCTACGAGCTGGACGTCGAGGAAGTCGGCCCCAGCTTGAAGAACGCCACGGCCAAGGTCACCAAGACCACGGGTCGCGGCGGCCAGGGTGGCTACGGCGGCGGTGGCGGCGGCGGCCAGCAGGGCGGCGGCGGTGGCAACTGGGGCGGAGCCCCCAGTGGCGGCCAGCAGGGCGGCGGAGCACCTTCCGACGACCCGTGGGCGTCCAGCGCGCCGGCCGGCGGCCAGCAGCAGCAGGGCGGCGGGGGTGGCTGGGGCGGAAGCTCCGGCGGCTCCGGCGGCTCCGGCGGTGGCTACTCGGACGAGCCGCCCTTCTAAGGGCAGCTCTACCCCACTTCTTGATCACACAGGAGAGACACAATGGCGAAGCCGCCTGTGCGCAAGCCTAAGAAGAAGGTCTGCGCGTTCTGCAAGGACAAGACCGTGTACGTGGACTACAAGGACACGAACATGCTGCGGAAGTTCATTTCCGACCGCGGCAAGATCCGTGCCCGCCGCGTCACCGGCAACTGCACGCAGCACCAGCGTGACGTCGCCACGGCAGTCAAGAACAGCCGTGAGATGGCGCTGCTGCCCTACACGTCCACCGCGCGATAAGGAAAGGGTGACCGAATAATGAAGATCATCCTGACCCACGAGGTCTCTGGCCTCGGAACTGCCGGCGACGTCGTCGACGTCAAGGACGGCTACGCTCGCAACTACCTGGTCCCGCGTGGTTTCGCGATCCGCTGGACCAAGGGTGGCGAGAAGGACGTGGCGCAGATCCGCCGCGCCCGCAAGATCCACGAGATCGCGACCATCGAGCAGGCCAACGAGTTCAAGGCCAAGCTCGAGGCCGTCAAGGTGCGTCTGGCCACCCGCTCGGGTGACTCCGGCCGCCTCTTCGGCTCCGTGACCCCGGCCGACATCGCCACGGCGATCGAGTCCTCCGGTGGTCCGAAGGTCGACAAGCGCCGCGTCGAGCTGGCGTCCCCGATCAAGACCCTCGGTTCGTACCAGGTCTCCGTGCGTCTGCACGCCGAGGTCGTCGCGAACCTGGGCATCGAGGTCGTCGCCGCCTAAGTGCCGCGCACGAAGGGCCGTACCCCTCGGGGTACGGCCCTTCGTCGTTCCCGGACGGCGTCGGAGCTCCTGCGGGCGGCGGTGTTTCACGTGGAACACGCTGTTTCACGTGAAACCATCCGTTTCACGTGAAACAGCGGTGGTGGACCGCGGTCAGCGCGAGGCGCCCGTGACCAGCCAGCGGCCGGAGCGGGCCCGCAGCTGGAGCGTGACCATCCGCACCAGCATCATCAGCGTCATCGCCCACCAGAGCGTGGTGAGGCCACCGCCGATGCTGGGGACGAGCAGGGCGGCCGGGGTGAAGACGGCCAGCGTCACGACCATCGCGCCGGCGAGGTAGCGACCGTCGCCCGCTCCCATCAGGACCCCGTCGAGGACGAAGACGATGCCGGAGACCGGCTGGGAGACCGCCACGACGAGCAGGGCGGGCAGCAGGGCGTCCTTGACCGTGGGGTCGCCGGTGAAGAGCGGTACGAACAGCGGCCGGGCCGCGACCACCAGGATGCCGAGGACGACTCCCGAGACCACCCCCCACTGCACCATGCGGCGGCACACGGCCTTGGCCCCCTCGGTGTCGCCCGCACCCAGGTACCGGCCGATGATCGCCTGTCCGGCGATCGCGATCGCGTCCAGTGCGAAGGCGAGCAGGCTCCACAGGGAGAGCAGGATCTGGTGCGCCGCGATGTCGGCATCGCCCAACCGGGCGGCCACGGCCGTCGCGATCATCAGGACGGCCCGCAGGGACAGGGTCCGCACCAGCAGCGGTACCCCGGCCTGTGCGCAGGCACGGATGCCCGCGGCGTCGGGCCGCAGGGAGGCACGGTGGCGGCGGGCTCCACGGACGACGACGATCAGGTAGGCGGCGGCCATGGCGCACTGGGCGATGACCGTTCCCCACGCCGAACCGGCGATGCCGAGGCCGGCGCCGTAGACCAGGGCCACGTTCAGGCCGCCGTTGAGGGCGAACCCGCCGATGGCGACGTAGAGGGGGGTGCGCGTGTCCTGGAGGCCGCGGATCACTCCGGTGGCGGCGAGCACCACGAGCATGGCCGGGATGCCGAGGGCGGAGATGCGCAGATAGGTGATGGCGTACGGGGCCACGGTGTCGGAGGCGCCGAAGAGCGAGATCAGCCAGGGAGCCGTGGGCAGCACCAGGGCGATGACGGCTGCGCCGAGCAGGAGGGCGAGCCAGATGCCGTCCATGCCCTGCCGGATGGCGGCTTGGAGGTCGCCCGCGCCGACCCGGCGGGCGACCGCCGCGGTGGTGGCGTAGGCGAGGAAGACGAAGACGCTCACGGCGGTCGTCAGGAGGGCCGCGGCGACTCCGAGGCCGGCGAGCTGGGGGGTGCCGAGGTGTCCCACGATGGCACTGTCGGCCATGACGAAGAGGGGCTCGGCGACGAGTGCGCCGAAGGCGGGAACGGCGAGTGCGAAGATCTCCCGGTCGTGCCGTCTCGGGGCAGCCTTCGGGGGCTCAGTGGCCTGTGTCATGTGCTCAATCTAATCTTCCACAGGTAATAGATACAAGACCCTTTAGATCCTTACTGGGGCGCTGACTTGGGCGTTCTTCGCACCCCTTTGGAGGCGATCTTGGGGCGGCGGCGAAGAAATTTTTCCCGCACCGTCCGGGGATGACGAAATCCCAGGTCAGATGGGGTGTCGGGGTGGGTCGGGTGATTTTGTCCACAGCGTCGTCCCCCGGTCCGTACACAGCTTCCGGCGAGTTACCCACAGCATTCCGCTCGTCATCCACATCTCATCCACACAGCCTGTGGATAACAAGATTGGCTGACGTCGCCGACGGCTCTACCGTGGTGCGTTGCCCGACGCGCCGAGAGCCGATCCGGGTGCCCCAAATGTCAGAGCCGTGTCGTAGAAAGAGTGACACGGCAAGGTCCGCTTTGCGGACGGGAGGAGGCGGCCCGGTGAGCAGTCCCGAGCCCATGGACGACCCTTGGGCCGACAGCGGTCCCGGTGACCGTCTGCCCGCCCGTCCGCGCCGCAACGGCGAAGGCCGCGGCCGCGGGGACGAGCAGTCCGATCGGGGCCGCGAGGGCGGCTCCTGGGACGGCGGAGGCGGTGGCTTCGAGCGGGTCCCGCCGCAGGACCTGGACGCCGAGCAGTCGGTCCTGGGCGGCATGCTGCTCTCGAAGGACGCGATCGCCGACGTGGTCGAGGTCCTCAAGGGACACGACTTCTACCGTCCCTCGCACGAGACGATCTACCAGGCGATCCTCGACCTGTACGCGAAGGGCGAGCCCGCCGACCCGATCACGGTCGGCGCGGAGCTCACCCGGCGCGGCGAGATCAGCAAGGTCGGCGGGGCGTCGTACCTGCACACGCTGGTCCAGTCCGTGCCGACGGCGGCGAACGCGGAGTACTACGCGGAGATCGTCCATGAGCGGGCGGTCCTGCGCCGACTGGTCGCGGCGGGTACGAAGATCACGCAGATGGGCTACGCGGCGGACGGGGACGTCGACGAGATCGTCAACAGTGCCCAGGCCGAGATCTACGCCGTCACCGAGCAGCGGACCTCCGAGGACTACCTGCCGCTCGGCGACATCATGGAAGGCGCCCTCGACGAGATCGAGGCGATCGGCTCGCGCAGCGGCCAGATGTCCGGAGTCCCGACCGGCTTCACGGACCTGGACTCGCTGACCAACGGTCTGCACCCCGGCCAGATGATCGTCATCGCGGCCCGCCCCGCCATGGGCAAGTCCACGCTCGCGCTCGACTTCGCGCGGGCCTGCTCCATCAAGGCCAATCTGCCCAGCGTCATCTTCTCCCTCGAAATGGGGCGCAACGAGATCGCGATGCGCCTGCTCTCGGCGGAGGCCCGGGTGGCGCTGCACCACATGCGCTCGGGCACCATGACCGACGACGACTGGACCCGGCTGGCCCGCCGGATGCCGGACGTCTCCGCGGCTCCGCTCTACATCGACGACTCTCCCAACCTGTCGATGATGGAGATCCGCGCGAAGTGCCGTCGGCTCAAGCAGCGAAACGATCTGTCGCTCGTCGTCATCGACTACCTGCAGCTGATGCAGTCCGGTGGCTCGCGCCGCCCCGAGAGCCGCCAGCAGGAGGTCTCGGACATGTCCCGAAACCTCAAGCTGCTCGCGAAGGAGCTGGAGGTCCCGGTGATCGCGCTCTCGCAGCTGAACCGTGGTCCCGAACAGCGCACCGACAAGAAGCCGATGGTCTCCGACCTTCGAGAGTCCGGCTCCATCGAGCAGGACGCCGACATGGTGATCCTGCTGCACCGCGAGGACGCGTACGAGAAGGAGTCGCCCCGCGCCGGTGAGGCGGACCTGATCGTGGCCAAGCACCGCAACGGTCCCACGGCGACGATCACGGTCGCTTTCCAGGGCCACTACTCACGGTTCGTGGACATGGCCAACACCTAGAGTCTGATCATGAGTTCCGTAGACGCAGTTGACACAGCAGGCACCGCCGAAGACCGGGAACTGCTCCCCTCGACCCGGCGGGCGCTGCGCCACCGCCTCGCCGTCGCGCAGAGCGAGGGACGGGCGCCGTCGATCGTGGCCGCCGTGGCCCGTGGCGGCGAGATCGTCTGGGAGGGCTCCCGTACCTGTGTGGACGGGCACGGGCCCGACGGAGACGTGCAGTACCGGGTCGGCTCGATCAGCAAGACCTTCACCGCCGTGCTCGTGCTGCGGCTGCGCGACGAAGGCCTGTTGAGCCTGGACGACCCGCTGGAGAAGCACCTCCCGGGTACGGGCGCGGGCGAGGTGACCATCGCTCAGTTGCTCGCCCACACGGGCGGACTGGCGGCGGAGACGCCCGGGCAGTGGTGGGAGCGCAGCCCGGGCTCGCTGAGGCCCGAACTGGCCGACGTCCTGGGCGAGGAGCCGTTCCGACACGTGCCCGGGCGGCGCCACCACTACTCCAACCCGGGCTACACCCTGCTGGGATCGCTGGTGGAGGCGGTCCGCGGCAAGGCGTGGGCCGAGGTGCTCCGTGCCGAGGTGCTGGAGCCGCTGGGGCTGGAGCGCACCACCGTGCTGCCACGGGCACCGCACGCGGGCGGTTGGGCCGTCCACCCCTGGGCCGACGTGCTGCTGCCGGAGCCGCTGGAGGACCTCGGTCTCATGGCACCGGCCGGGCAGCTCTGGTCCACGACGCGGGACCTGGCCCGCTTCGCGATGTTCCTCGCCCGGGGCGACGAACGGGTGCTGGCCGCGGACACGGTCCGCGAGATGCGCACGGCGGCCTCGCCGCCCGAGCCGGGCGTCGCGGAGGGCGGGTACGGGCTGGGCATGCAGCTGATGGCCTCCGGCGGCCGCTCCCTGGCCGGGCACAGCGGTTCGCTCCCGGGGTTCGTCGCCTGCCTGTGGGTGAGCGAAGCGGACGACCTCGCCGTGGTCGCCCTGGCGAACTGCACCTCCGGCCTGCCGATCGCGCTGGTCGCCTCCGAACTGCTGGGCATCGTGGCGGAGGCGGAACCGCGGATCCCCGAGCCCTGGAAGCCCTTCCGGGAGGCCGACGAGGTGGCCCTGGAGCTGACGGGGCCCTGGTACTGGGGAGCGGCTCCGTTCGTGCTCCGACTGACCGCGGACGGGACCCTGGCGCTCGGCCCGGTCTCGGCGACCGGACGGGCGGCCCGGTTCCGGGTTGCGGGGGACGGGAACTGGACCGGGGTGAACGGCTACTACGCGGGCGAGACCCTACGCGTGGTGCGTCGCGAGGACGGATCCCCGAGCCACTTGGACATCGGTTCGTTCGTGTTCACCCGTGCGCCCTACGACCCGTCCGCGCCGGTCCCCGGGGGCGTGGACCCCCAGGGGTGGCGCGGCGTGGGCTGATCGTGCGGCCGGCGCACCGCGCCGGCCGCACGTCGTCAGAGCTGGTACTTGAAGCCGACGTGCGAGGCGACGAAGCCGAGCCGCTCGTAGAACCGGTGGGCATCGGTACGGGTGACGTCCGAGGTGAGCTGCACGAGCTGGCAGTTCTCCGCCCGGGACTTCTCGATCGCCCATTCGATGAAGAGCGTGCCCAGTCCGCTGCCCCGCTCGTCGGCGTGCACGCGGACGCCTTCGACGATGGAACGCGTGGATCCCTTGCGGGACAGGCCCGGGATGATGGTCAGCTGGAGGGTGCCGACCACCCGGTCCCCGCGGACGGCGACGACGACGTGCTGGTTCGGGTCGTCCGTGAGTCGCTTGAGGGCCGCGATGTAGGGGGTGAGGTCGTCCGGGGACTCCCTGGTGGCACCGAGCGGGTCATCGGCGAGCATCGCGACGATGACGGGAAGGTCGGCCTCGGTGGCGGGCCGGATGTCCAGCTGGGGCAGGTCGTTCATGGAAGGGTGTTCCTTTCTCAGCCCGCGGCCACGGTGAGCGGGGCCCAGCGGCGGGTCCAGTCTCCGGGCAGGTCGGGGAGGTCCCGGGTCATGACGGTGTTGAAGGTGATCGAGTCGAGACCGCGGTCCTTGAGCCAGTCGCGCAGATCTTCGTGGCGCACGTCGATGTCCGTGCGCAGGGGGCGGTCGGTCGTCGCCGCGAGGGCCGTGATGAGGGCCTGGGCGCCCGCGGTGTCGCGCGCGATCAGTGGGCCGACGACATGGGTGTCCATGTTCGGCCAGATGGCGGCGTATCCGACGAGGTCGCCGGTGTGGTCCTCGGCGACGACCAGCCGGTCCGCGAAGGCGGGCAGCCGGGCGATGATGTGGGTCCGGTCGGTGCCGAAGACCTCGGCGTCGAGCCGCAGGATCCGCGGGAGGTCCTCCGCGGTGGCCGGGCGGACCGGGACGGTGTCGGCCGCGGGCACCGCGGGGTCGGGCCGGAAGGCGCCCTTGAGCATTTCGCCCCGGCCCGTGGTCGCGAAGCCGAGCTCCTCGTAGAGGGGCCGACCGTACGGGGTGGCGTTGAGGGTGAGCGGGACGCCCTTGAGGACGTCGTCGCAGACGTGCGCCATCAGGCGGCGGCCCAGTCCCCGACGGGAGTACCGCTCGGCGATGAGGACCATGCCGATGGCGGCCAGTTCCGCGGTGTCGTACGTCTGTCCGTATCGGGTGACGACGCATGCGGCTGCGAGGCCCTGCCCGTCGGGTGCGTCGACCCCGTAACCGCTTCCGGCGGCGAGGAGCAAGGCCCATTTGTGGTCCTCGCGAGGCCACCCGCGGTCTTCGGAGAGGTCAGCGCAGCGCCGGAGATCGTCCAGGGTCAGTGCGCGGATCGGTAGATCGGTGAGCTGTGGTGGTGTCACCGGCCCAGCCTGGATCACTGGCCGGGGAGCGTCCAGAGGTTTTGGAGGCGGATGTTTCACGTGAAACCAGCCGCTGTCGGCCGTTGTTTCACGTGAAACGCGCTGTTTCACGTGAAACGGACGCACTAGCCTCACCCTTCATGACTCGCCTGCACCTTTTCGACCTCGACGGCACGCTCATGTTCGGCTCCGCGGCGCCGATCGAGATCTCACGGCAGCTCGGTCTGGGCGCCGAGATCGCGGAGCTGGAGCGGGCCTTCGGAGCGCGGGAGATCGGGCCCCAGGAGTTCGCCGTGGGAGTGCACACGCTGTGGGCGGAGCTGACGCCGACGCACGTCCGGGCGGCCTTCGACGCTGCGCCCTGGATCGAGGGCATTCGCGAGGTGTGGCAGGAGATCCGTGAGGGCGGGGACTACTGCGCGGTGATCTCCCTGTCGCCGTCGTTCTTCGTGGAACTCCTGGTGGAGTGGGGTGCGCACGCGGCGCACGGCTCGGTCTTCCCGGAGGTGCCGTTCACGCGTCCCGTGGACGTGAAGGGGATCTTGACCCCGGAGGGCAAGCTGGAGGTGGCGGACCGGCTCTGTGCCCGGTTCGGGGTGAGCCGGAGCGACTGTGTGGTCTACGGGGACTCCATGACCGATGCGGTGCTGTTCGCTGCGCTGCCGGTCTCGGTGGCGGTCAACGCGCGGCCCCACGTCGCAGCGCTCGCGACGCACGTCTACGAAGGAAGGGATCTTCGCGAGGCGTATCGGCTCGCCGGGACGCTCTCCCCGAAGGCCGAGGCATCTTAAGCGGAGGGTTGGCGGGAACTGCGGATTTTCGGCATTTCCCCGCAAGCCGCTCCATCGGCTGGCATGCTGCGAAGCCCGGAACCACGGATTCGAAGCCGTGGCGCGTGCAAACCGACCGAGATGCTCGAAGCGAGGCACCGCATGGACGCTCCGCCCACCAGATCGGCCAGATGGGGGACCGACGGAATACCCTCCGGGGGCGGCGCGACCGAGCCTTCCCCCGATGCCGTGCTCATCCGCAAGACCCTCGCCGAGGTCGGCCCCGTGGCCGACAAGGTGACGTCGTACTTCTACGCCCTGCTCTTCACGGGGCATCCGGAATTACGGTCGATGTTCCCCGTGGCCATGGACGTGCAGCGGGAACGGTTGCTGAAGGCCCTGCTCACGGCTGCCGAACACATCGACAATCCGCAGGTGCTCGCCCCGTATCTGAGCCGATTGGGCACCGGCCACCGCAAGTACGGCACGATGGCCGGGCACTACCCGGCCGTGGGCGAGGCCCTGATCGGCGCGCTGGCCCGGTTCGCGGAAGGCACGTGGGGCCCGGAGGCGGAGGCCGCCTGGGTGCGGGCCTACACCGCGATCTCCCAGATCATGATCGACGCCGCCGCGGCGGACGAGCAGAAGGCCCCCGCGTCCTGGCAGGCCGAGGTGGTCTCCCACGAACTGCGCACTCCTGACATCGCCGTACTGACGGTCCGCCCCGATCAGCCCTACCCCTTCCTGGCGGGCCAGTACACGACCCTGGAGACCCCGTGGTGGCCGCGGGTGTGGAGGCACTACTCCTTCGCCTCGGCGCCACGCTCGGACGGCCTGCTGTCCTTCCACGTCAAGGCCGTCCCCGCGGGCTGGGTCTCCAACGCCCTGGTGCGCCACGCCCGCCCGGGCGACGTCCTGCGGCTGGGGCCGCCGGCGGGCTCCATGGTGGTCGACCACACCACGGACAACGGAATGCTGTGCCTCGGGGGCGGTACGGGCATCGCCCCGATCAAGGCACTGATCGAGGACGTCGCGGGCCACGGCGAGCGCCGGCCGATGGAGGTCTTCTTCGGAGCGCGCAGCGACGGGGACCTCTACGACAAGGACACCCTGTTGGGCATGCAGCGCTCGCACCCGTGGCTGTCGGTGCGGCCGGTGGTGTGCGACGGTCTGGCCGGGCAGTTGCCGCAGGCGGCCGGTGAGCACGGACCCTGGAACTCCTACGACGCCTTCGTCTCGGGTCCGCCCGGCATGATCCGTAGTGGTGTGGACGCCCTCAAGCAGATCGGGATCCCGGGCGACCGGATCCGGTACGACTCGGTCGAGGAGCCGGTGGGGGTCTCCGGCTGAGCCGGAGAGCCCCACCGGGCCCGGCTCAGCCCAGGTCGGGAGCGTGCATGGCGCGGACTCCCTCGATGTTCCCGTCGAGGTAGTGGCGCAGGGACAGCGGGACGAGGTGGACGGCGGCGATGCCGACGCGGCTGAACGGCACCCTGACGATCTCGTACTCGCCTTCGGGCTCATCGACCTCGGGGCCGTGGCGCAGGCTCGGGTCCATCGATTCGAGGTGGCAGACGAAGAAGTGCTGCACCTTGACGCCGGTCACCCCGGCCTCGGCGATGTGCTCGACGGTGTCGACGAAACAGGGCACCACATCGGTGATCTTGGCCCCGAGTTCCTCGTGGACCTCTCGGTGCAGGGCGTCGACGACGGTGTCGTCCGTGGACTCCACTCCGCCGCCGGGTGTGAGCCAGTAGGGATCGACGCCGGGCCTGGTGCGCTTGATCAGGATCAGATCGTCACCGTCGAGCAGGATCGCGCGAGCGGTGCGTTTGACCACAGGACGTTCGGTCATGGATGAAGCGTGGCCCAGGACTCCGCTTCTGAAACGCGACACCGGGAATCGGTCACCATTGCGCCGCGGCGCGCAGGAGGTGGTCGTGGGCGCGCGCGAGGTGGGCGAGGGCGAGACTGCCCGCGCGCACCACGAGGAACCAGGTGCGCAGCGGCGGTACGACGGGCTCCAGGAGGGCGACGACCCGACCGCTGTCGAGGGCGTCCTGACACAGGTAGCGGGGCAGTACGGCCAGTCCGCCGCCCGTGGCCGCGCACTCCAGTACCGCCCGCAGGTCGGGAGCGACGACGGTGGCCGCGGCCGTGGGGAGGGCGTCGAAGACCGCTGCCCAGTAGCGCGTGATCAGGGGCAGGGACTCGTGCACTTCGACGAGCGGGATCCCGTCCATGGCGGCCGGGCCCTTGGTGCGGAGCAGCTCGGGGTCGATCAGCGCGGCCCAGTAGGGAGCCGCGACCAGGACGTGCTCCTCGTCGCACAGGGCGGTCGCGGTGAACATCGAGCCCCGGGGGCGGGTGGTGGTGACCCCGAGGTCGAACTGGCAGGCGCCCAGTCCTTCCAGCACCTGAGCCGCTTCTGTCGGAAGGGAGGCGCGCAGGCTCTGTCCCTGGCCCACGAGCGGCGCCAGGGCCGGGAGCACGCGCAGGCACAGGAACTCCGGCGGCCCGGCCAGATGGAGGGTGCGGACCGCCCCGGCCGCTTCCTGTTGGGTCCCGGCGATCTCCAGCAGGGCGTCCAGGTGCGGGGCCGCCTTGCGGGCCAGCTCGTCGCCGATGGCGGTGGAGGTGACGCCGCGGGACTGGCGGTGGAACAGCGGTCGCCCGAGCTGGCGTTCGAGGGTGCGGATCTGCGAGGTGACGGCGGGCTGGGAGAGCCCCAGCAGCGCGGCCGCCCGGGTGAAGGAGCCGGCCCGGTGCACGGCGACGAAGGTGCGCAGCAGCGCCAGGTCCATGGCCGCCCCTCTCGGTGAGGCCATCCACTATAAATATGTCGATAGCTACCTGTCGCTACCGTGATTGGACTCTGACAGAGAGTCAACTAGCCTTGCCGGTGTGGTTCTTCACGCGGGAACCCGGGGCGGTCCGAGCCACCAGGGGGGAGGCTCGGACCGCCTGCGCGTGCTGGTCGCGTGCTGGTCAGGCCCCGGAACCGGCGACGTCGAGGGCCCGCAGGACGTCCGCGACGAGGTCTTCGGTGTCCTCGGCCCCGGCGGAGAAGCGGATGAACCCCTCCGACACGGCATCCCCGCCCCATCGGCGGCGCCGCTCGGCCGTCGAGCGGACCCCACCGAAGCTCGTGGCGTCCTCCACCAGGTGCAGAGCGCTCATGAACCGTTCGGCACGGGCCCGGTCCGGCAGGGTGAAGGAGACCACCGAGCCGTAGCCCGCCATCTGCCGGGCGGCCGTCTTGTGGGACGGGTCATCGGGCAGTCCCGGATAGCGCAGGCCGGTGACGTCGGTGCGCTCGGCCAGCGCCTCGGCGACCGCCAGCGCGTTGTCCCACTGACGGTGGGTGCGCAGTTGCAAGGTGGCCAGGGAGCGGTGGGCCAGCCAGGCCTCCATGGGCCCCGGGATCGCACCGACGACCTTGCGCCACAGGCGGACCCGGGCGGCGAGCTCCGGGTCGCGGCAGCTGACGTAGCCGAGGAGCAGGTCGCCGTGGCCGGTGAGGCCCTTGGTGCCGCTGGCGACCGAGAAGTCCGCGCCGAGTGCCAGGGGGCGCTGCCCCAGAGGGGTGGCGAGGGTGTTGTCCACGGCGACCAGGGCGCCGCTCGCGCGGGCCACCTCGACCAGCCGCCGTACGTCGCAGACGTCGAGCCCGGGGTTGGACGGGGTCTCGATCCAGAGCAGCCGGGCTCCGTCGATCACGGCCAGCTGTGCTTCCCGCGCGGTCGGGGCGCTGCGCACGTGGACTCCGTACGCCTCCAGCTGGGCCCGGACGAGCGGCAGGGCCTGGTACCCGTCGTCCGGGAGGACGACGGTGTCGCCGGCGCGGGTCTGGGAGAGCAGGACGGCGGACACCGCCGCCATGCCGGAGGCGAAGACGATCGTCTCCACCTCCTCCCCGGGGGCTTCGAGCTCCCCCACGGCCCGTTCGAGCAGGGTCCAGGTGGGGTTGGTGTCGCGGCCGTAGGTGTACGGCCCCTCGACGTCGCCGGGCAGGTGGAAGTGCGCGGCGAAGACCGGCCCCGGCAGGGTCGGTTCGTTCTTGACCGGGTCGGGCAGCCCGGCGCGCACCGCGCGGGTGCCTTCGCCGATGCGGGATCGGTCCTGGGGGTTCACGGGGTGTGCTCCTTCAGCGCGGTGCGGACGGCTGCCAGCAGGCCGGGTCCTGCGGCTTCGACCAGCTCCAGGCACGCCTCGAAACCGTCGAGGGATCCGTAGTACGGATCCGGTACGTCCAGGTCGAGGCCTTCGGCGGCCGGGTCGTAGGACCGCAGGAGCCGGACCTTGGCGGCGTCCTCCCGGGTCGGGGCCATCCTGCGCAGGTCGCGCAGGTGTCCCGTGTCGAGCGCGATGACGAGGTCGAGGCGGCCGAACCACGACGGGTGGAACTGCCGGGCCCGGTGTCCGTGTCCGTAACCGGCGGCCGCCAGCACGGAGACCGTGCGCGGGTCGGCGCCGTCGCCCTCGTGCCAGCCCCCGGTACCGGCGCTGTCCACCTCGACCAGGTCGCTCAGCCCGGCCTCGGCGACCTGGTCGCGGAAGACCGACTCGGCCATGGGTGAGCGGCAGATGTTGCCGGTGCAGACGAAGCACACGCGGTACACGGGCAACTCGCTCAGTCCTTGTCGGGCAGGACCATGTTCACGGCCCAGGAGACGACGGAGATGATCAGGCCGCCGATGACCGCGGTCCAGAAGCCCTCGACGTGGAAGGACAGGTCGAGCTTGCCGGCCAGCCAGGAGGTCAGGAGCAGCATCAGGGCGTTCACGACCAGGGTGAACAGGCCGAGGGTGAGGATGAACAGGGGCAGCGAGAACAGCTTCACCACGGGCTTGACGATGAGGTTGACCAGGCCGAAGACCAGGGCGACCAGGATCACGGTGAGGGCGCGGTGACCCATGCTGCTGCCGTCGTCGAGGGAGATCTTGGGGACCAGCCAGATCGCCACGGCGAGGGCCGCGACGTTGGCGATCGTCTTGACTACGAAATTCGTCATGTGTCTGATCGTTGCAGAGAAGATCCGGCTGGGACATCAGCACGACAGCCGAAGCCAGGGCACGACAGAGCGCGAGGGGCGTAAGCAACGATGAAGGCATTCCGGCTGGACGAACTAGAGGCCGAGCGACTGGCCAACGACGGGGCCTACCTCCAGTTCCTGAGGGAGCGGAACATGTCCGTCGGTCTGTACGCGTTGGACGCCGGGCAGAGCGATCCCCAGCAGCCGCACGCCCAGGACGAGGTCTACTTCGTCGTCAGCGGTCGGGCCTCGATCACCGTCGGGGAAGAGACGACGACGGTGGCGCGCGGGGGCGTGGTCTACGTTCCGGCCGGAGTCCCGCACCGCTTCCACCACATCACCGAGGACCTGAAGGTGCTGGTCGTCTTCTCGCCGCCGGAGGGCTGACCCGCTTCCGGCGCCGCGGACCCCTGACTTCCCGGTGGTCAGGGGGGCGAAGGCCCCTAGGGGTCGGGTCAGGGGACTCCAAGGGATCTGGAGCCCCCATCGTGATGCACCGCCTCCTAGCATCGGAGTCAGGAAGTCACGCATCAGGAAGAGGTTGAGGACATGGACGGCATCCGGGAGACATTCGCAGGTATGCCCTGGTGGGTTAAGTGGGTCGCGGTTCCGCTGCTGGCGCTGTTCGTCTTCGGCGGCCTGCTCACCGCCCTCATCGGCTTGATCTTCAAGGTGCTGCTCTTCGTCGGCCTCGTCGGCGGTCTGATCTTCGTCGTGAAGAAGTTCAGCGGCGGCGGTTCGAAGTCCTCGTCCAGCGACTGGTAGGAACGGCTCCGCAGCGGATTAACCCAGGTGGGCGAACCTGGACCCCTGGACCGCTCGTTCCCCGGGAAGCCGCCGATACAGTGGCAATCTGTGCATTTTCCTGGGTACCGACGCCGGTGATCCGCCCTGACCCGCGGTGCCTTCACACATCAGCCGAGCACGACCCCCAGGAAGCGCGGACACGCGGGGGCGGCCCCCGCGAGCGGGCCGGCCCCAAGGTCCGCCGCCACGCCTGGGGGTGAGCTTTGACACCGCTTCACAATGCCGGTGTGCCGACTCTGATCGGCTCCGTGCAAAGGGCCCTGAGGCTACTGGAAGCGGTCGGCTCCCATAGCGAGGGAGCCCCGGCGAAGCAGCTGGCGCGCGAGGCCGGGCTCCCGCTCCCCACCGCGTACCACCTGCTGCGGACCCTCACCCACGAGGGCTATCTGCGCCGCGAGGGCGGGGTGTTCATCCTCGGGGACGCCGTCGGTCGACTGGCCGGTGGGGGACTCCAGCAGAAACGTCGCACCATGATCCTCGACTCCCTCGCGCACTTCCGCGAGACGGTCGGGGCCCCCGTCTACTTCGCGGTCTACCGCGAAGGCGAGATCGAGGTCGTCGGCGTCTCTGACACGCCGACCGGCCCGGCCTGCGAGGAATGGGCCGCCTTCCGCGAGACCGGCCACGCGCACGCCATCGGGCAGTGCCTGCTGGGACAGCTCGACGAGAAGGCCCGCAAGGACCACTACGCCCGCCATCCGGTCCAGCCCGTCACCCCGTACACGGTTTCGGACGTGCACGCTCTGGAGCAGAAGATCGGAACGCTGGGCAAGATGCAGCCGGTTACGGAGCGTCAGGAATATTCTCTCGGCACGGTGTGCGCGGCCATCCCCATTACGGCCGGAGACACCGCTGCGACCATGGCGATTTCCCTTCCGCTGCACTTGGAAGGCCGGTTGCCCTATGCGCTCGAACGGCTACGGAGTGAAGTAGGCGCGCTGTTGAGCTCGCTTTCGTTCTCTATCAGTATCTGAAAACTCACTCCTTGTGATCTCCCGGCGCTTACACCACTCTTGTCAAGAGGGCCCTGGGGCACCATTCCTGGCCACTTCCACAACAGCGGGGTAGTCAATGCGCGAGTCGGTACAGGCAGAGGTCATGATGAGCTTCCTCGTTTCCGAGGAGCTCTCGTTCCGGATCCCGGTGGAACTCCGGTACGAAGCACGGGATCCCTACGCGGTGCGTCTGACGTTCCACCTCCCCGGCGATGCGCCCGTGACCTGGGCGTTCGGCCGGGAACTGCTTCTCGACGGCATCAACAAGCCGTGCGGCGACGGCGATGTGCACATCGCTCCCAGTGATCCGGAGGAGCTGTCGGACGTGCACATCCGGCTTCAGGTCGGCACGGACCGGGCCCTTTTCCGGGCCAGTGCGGCGCCCCTGGTGGCGTTCCTCGACCGCACCGACCGGATCGTGCCGCTCGGTCAGGAGCGCAACCTCGGTGATTTCGAGGAGAACCTGGAGGAGGCGTTGGACAAGATCCTGGCCGAGGCCCGGCAGAACGAGCAGAACGCCGGCTGAGCAACTGTCACGCCGTCACACCGAGTCACCGCTTCCGGCGACGACCGCGCCCACTGCGGCTCGGCCCCGAGGCCGCTCCAGCGGTCGGGGACCCCGGCCGGTCGGCGGAGACGACGAGTGCGGCCAGGGCCGTGGTCACCGGGACCGAGGCGACGAGACCGATCGAGCCCACGAGGGTCCGTACGATCTCCTCCGCCACCAACTCGCTGTTGGCCACCGCTCCCACACTGCTGTTCGCGATGGAGAACAGCAGCAGCAGCGGCAACGCGGCGCCCGCGTAGGCGAGTACCAGGGTGTTGACGACGGACGCGATGTGGTCGCGACCGATGCGGATGCCCGCCCGGTACAGCGCGCGCGGCCCCATCGACGGGTCCGCCTGGTGGAGTTCCCAGACCGCGGACGTCTGGGTGACCGTCACGTCGTCGAGCACGCCGAGCGATCCGATGATCACGCCTGCCAGCAACAGGCCGCTCATGTCGATGTGCGGGTAGAGCCCGTGGATCAGTCCGGTGTTGTCATCGGTGTTGCCGCTGAGGAAGGCCCAGCCGATGAACACCGAACCCAACAGCCCGATCAGCAGCAGCGAGGCCAGGGTCCCGAGCACGGCGACCGAGGTCCTGGCGGTCAGGCCGTGGCACATGTAGAGCGCGATCAGCATGATCGCGCTGGCGCCGACCACCCCCACGACCAGCGGATTCGAACCCTGGAGGATGGCGGGCAGGATGAAGAGCGTCAGCACGGAGAAGCTGACCGCGAGGGCGATCAGCGCGAACAGCCCGCGCAGTCGGCCGACCACGACCACGGCGATGGCGAAGATCCCGGCCAGCAGTGCCAGCGGGAGCTTGCGGTTCACGTCGATCACGGAGTACTGCAGGTCGCGCGGAGCGGCCGGTGCGTACGCCACCACGATCCCCTGACCTGTCTCCAACTGCCGTGGTGCGCCCGGCTGGACGATCTCGACGAAGCGGTGTCCCCGGTCGGGCCCGGTGCCGATCTCGACCGTGGCCTTCTTGCAGTCGCCGGACGGGGCGGCCTTGCCCTTGGGGGCGGAAGGGCCACTGGACGGCGGGACCTGCGCGGCGTTGACGGACTTGCAGTCGACCAGCTCGATCGACACGACCTTGCCCTGCTGGGTCTGTCGGTCGAAGCCGACTCCGGTGCGCTCGTGCGCGGGGGCGCCGCCCGGCCACAGGACGATCATGCCGACGAGGACGGCGGCGGCGAAGGGGATCAGGACCGCCGCGATGACCTTGCGCAAGTGCTTCGAGACGGGGGCGGCCGGGCCGTGGCTGTGGGAGTGCGAGTGCCCGTGGGACGCGCCCGCGGACGGTCCGTGCGAGGACCCGTGGGGAGGGTGGGCGTGGCCCGAGTGATCCGAGTGATCCGTGGGCTCGGTGGGGGGCTGCGGCGAGGACGTCACCGAGTGATCATCGCAAGAGATGAGGGGGCCCACTGTTCAGCACGCCAAGGATGACGCTAGCGTGGGGGCACCTTTGCACAACGCGGGAGCTCGGAGCACCGGGCTGAGAGGGCGCTGATCACCGTACGTGGACACGTACGGGAGGAGGCTGCGCCGACCGCCGAACCTGTTACCGGGTAATGCCGGCGTAGGGAGATAGGTCTCATGACCATTCAGGACGCACACACGCCTGCCGTCAGCCAGGACAGCAACGGCCAGGAAGAGCGCCAGCCTGGCTGGCACAAGGGGTACGTTGCGGGCTCCCGCCCGGACCTCCGCGTGCCGGTTCGCCAGGTGCACCTCACCAACGGCAAGGACGTGACGCTCTACGACACGTCCGGCCCGTACACCGACCCGCAGATCGAGACCGACGTCCGCCGGGGCCTCGCGCCGCTGCGCGAGAACTGGATCATCAGCCGCGGTGACACCGAGGAGTACGCGGGTCGCCCCGCGCGCCCCGAGGACGACGGCATCAAGCACACCTCGCCCCGCGGCGGACTCAAGAACCTCGACGCGGTCTTCCCGGGTCGCCCGCGGCTGCCCCGTCGGGGCCGCGACGGCCAGGCCGTGACCCAGCTCGCGTACGCCCGCCGCGGTGAGATCACCCCGGAGATGGAGTACGTCGCGATCCGCGAGAACGTCTCCCCCGAGGTCGTCCGCGAGGAGATCGCGGCGGGTCGTGCCGTCCTCCCCGCGAATGTGAACCACCCCGAGATCGAGCCGATGATCATCGGCAAGCGCTTCCTGGTGAAGGTCAACGCCAACATCGGGAACTCGGCCGTCACCTCCTCCATCGAGGAGGAGGTGGACAAGATGACCTGGGCCACCAAGTGGGGCGCCGACACGGTCATGGATCTCTCCACCGGCCGCAACATCCACACCACCCGCGAATGGGTGCTGCGCAACTCCCCCGTCCCGATCGGCACCGTTCCGCTCTACCAGGCGCTGGAGAAGGTCGACGGGCGGGCCGAGGACCTGACCTGGGAGATCTACAAGGACACGGTCATCGAGCAGGCCGAGCAGGGCGTCGACTACATGACCGTCCACGCGGGCGTGCTGCTGCCGTACGTGCCGCTGACCGCGCGCCGCAAGACGGGGATCGTGTCCCGCGGCGGCTCGATCATGGCCGCCTGGTGCCTCGCGCACCACAAGGAGAACTTCCTCTACACGAACTTCGAGGAACTCTGCGACATCCTGGCCACCTACGACGTCACGTACTCGCTGGGTGACGGCCTGCGCCCCGGTTCCATCGCGGACGCCAACGACGCGGCGCAGTTCGCGGAGCTGAAGACGCTGGGCGAGCTGAACACGATCGCCAAGCGCCACAACGTGCAGACCATGATCGAGGGCCCGGGCCATGTCCCGATGCACAAGATCAAGGAGAACATCGACCTCCAGCAGGAGATCTGCGAGGAGGCCCCGTTCTACACCCTGGGCCCGCTGACCACGGACGTCGCCCCCGCCTACGACCACATCACCTCGGGCATCGGCGCCGCGATGATCGCCTGGTGGGGCACCGCGATGCTCTGCTACGTGACGCCCAAGGAGCACCTGGGCCTGCCCAACCGCGATGACGTCAAGACCGGAGTCATCACCTACAAGATCGCCGCGCACGCGGCCGACCTGGCCAAGGGGCACCCCGGCGCACAGGAGTGGGACGACGCGCTGTCCGACGCGCGTTTCGAGTTCCGCTGGGAGGACCAGTTCAACCTGGCCCTCGACCCCGACACGGCGCGGGAGTTCCACGACGAGACCCTGCCGGCCGAGCCGGCGAAGACCGCGCACTTCTGCTCCATGTGCGGTCCGAAGTTCTGCTCGATGAAGATCTCCCAGGACATCCGCCGCGAACACGGCGGGGACCTGAAGGCCGACGAGATCCAGGCGGGCATGGCGGAGAAGTCCGCCGAGTTCGCGGCCGCGGGCAACCGCGTCTACCTGCCGCTGGCCGACTGACGCCGGCGCCCTTCGCGTCGCCTCCGGGGGCCGTCCCCCTCGGGAGCGACGCAGGGCGAGGGCAGTGGGTCGCCGCCGTGAGCGCTGTTTCACGTGAAACAGCGCTCCGTCGACCCTGCCCGCCTCACTCCGGCTCGTGCTCCGGGCCGCCGAAGTCGGGGCTTGTGAAGTCCGGCGGCGTGTAGCCGGGGCGGGGGCCCTGCCCACCCGTACCGCCAGGGCTGGTGAAATCGGGCGGGGTGTAGCCGAGCTGGGGGATGCGCCGGGGCTGACGGCGCGGTGCCGGGAAACCGCCACCGGCGCTGGGATCTGCCAGCGCGTCCCGCAGGAACGGCATGATGCCCCGCTCCAGCAGTGCGTGGCGCCAGGCCTCCCGGGCACGCGAGACTTCGTCCGGGACGGCCTCGGCCACATTCACCGTCACTTCGGTGGAACTGTTGCGGATGGCGGTGACCAGCAGCCCTATCGCCGCGAAGAGGATCGCCGCCGCGGTGAGCGCGCCGAAGAGCCAGCCCGCCGTCAGCATGGTCTCGGCGAAGGCGGGCTCGGGCTCGATCATCTTCAGGATGTAGCCCACCAACAGGAAGATGAGCATGGCCGTGCCGGCCAGGACCGGCGCGAGGACCGCGACCACGGCGCTCACTCCGGCGCCGCCGCCACCCGGATCGTCGTCCGAAGCCGTCGCGGGGGTGGTGGCCGTCCCGTCCCGCAGCTCACCGCGGATCTTCACGTAGTGGTCGTACTCGGCCGCGGCCGCGGCCGTCAGGAGCGCACTGGCGTCCAGAGCCATGGTGCGCAACTGTTCGGCGTTCAGCCGTTCGCCCAGACTCGCGAGTTCGGGCCGTTCGTGTGCGGTGCGCAACGCCTCGTCGAGGAGCCGATCGAACTCCGGCCGGTCTTCGGTCAGCAGGTGCGGAGCGCTGGTCATGTGCATCCCCCGATGCTCCGTGGAGGCCGGTTGGCCCGCGTGGACCGGGCACCGGCACAAACGGAGGAGAGCCTGCTACGGACAGTGCGATGGTAGAGCGCCCACGCCACGCGGTGACAGGGGCTTTCCGGAAATACCCCGCTCCAAGAACACTCAGTCGTTCAACGGGAGTTGTACGACCAGCAGTTTCCCGGCCATGGTGACCCCGCCGTCCATGGCGATCGCGAGGCCGTCCGCGTAGACGTGGGGGCCGTCGATGGACTCGGGCCCGTGGGTGTGCTCGCCGTCCTCGGCGCCCACTTCGCCCAGCAGGTACGGGATGGGACTGTGCCCGTGCACCACGCGCCCGCCCCCGTAGGTGCCGAGCAGCTCGCGCACGGCCTGCGGCCCGGTTTCCTGGTCGCGGAAGGCGAAGCGCTTGGTGAACTTGCGGAACAGGTCCCAGGTCTCGTCCGCGTCGTGCTGGTTGAGCAGCTCGTGGACCTTGTCGTTGACGTCCTCGATGGAGTCGCCGTAGTCCAGGTAGGCCGTGGTGTCGGAGTGCAGCAGCAGGTGGCCGTCCTCCAGGGCGGCCGCGTCCAGCCGGGACATCCACTGCAGGTGCACGTCCTCCAGGCGCTCCATGTCGGTGCGCTGGCCGCCGTTGAGGAGCCAGGCGGCCTGGAAGGTCGCGGTGCCCGCGCCGGACATGACCGGGGTGTCGCCGAACCTCTTGGCGCCGATCAGGAGCAGCTCGTGGTTGCCCATGAGGGCCTTGCAGTAGCCGCCCGCGGCGGCGGCCTCGGCGGACAGCCGCATGACGAGGTCGATCACGCCGATGCCGTCGGGCCCGCGGTCGGTGAAGTCGCCGAGGAACCAGAGCCTGGCGTTGCCGGCCGACCAGTGTCCGTCGGCGTCGATCAGACGCTGGGCCTGGAGCTCGGTGTACAGCTCGTCCAGGTAACCGTGCACGTCGCCGACGACGTAGAGGGGCCCGGGCCCGTCGGCGGGCGCGTCCTGGTGGACGTACTGGACCTGGACGGTGTCGCCCGGTCCGCCGCGACTGATGACGGGGAGGTCGCGCTGGGTCGGCGTGTAGTCCTCGGAGTCCGCGCCCTGATCGGAGTGGCCGTGCTGCTCGGGGTGTTCGGGCACCACCGTGGCGAAGGGCGCGTCGGGATCCGGAGCGGAGTGCGGGCCGGGGCCGGGGCCGTGCACGGGGGCGGGGGTGGGAGCGTAGGCGGGCCGTGGCGGCGGCACGGGCGCGCCGTCGTCGTAGTACGCCGGGTACTCGCCGTAGACGGGGACCTCGCCGGGCATCGCGGCCGCAGCTGTGTCCGTGCCGTACGCGACGGGCGGGGCGGTCGGCACCCGGAAGTCCCGCAGCGTCTCCGTCCGCATCGCGGGTCCCTGACCGGCCCCCTGAGTCATCGACCCCTCCACCACCGTCGCGCTGCCGTACATCTGCGGACCCTCCTGACCTCCAAGGTCGGAGGGTCCGTGATGTCGTGCGCCCATCATAGGAATGTGGCTCGCGCTCTGTGACGCACCAGGGGTGGTGAATCCTGGCCGGAGCGGATTGTTCCTACCGTTTTCTTCCGATATGTGTGTTGCGGGATGGTGCGGGAATCCTCGAAGGTCAGTCTCCGGCCGGGGATCGGGGCGGACTGACGGTGGTGCGCGGTTGCCTGCGCTGTGAGGAAGTTCTGACGATCAGTTCGGTCGGAACCACCTGTTCGACGGGTCGTCCGGTGTCCACTCCCTCGATCGCGTCGATGAGCAACTGGACGACGGCCGTGCCGATGCGACGTGGTTTGAGGGAGAGGGTGGTGATGGGCGGTTCGGTGGTGGCGTACACGGTGGACTCGCTGCAGCAGACCAGCAGGAGGTCCTCGGGGACCCTCAGGCCGTACCGCCGGGCGGCGGCCAGCAGGTCGGTGCCGTTGGGGTCGAACAGCCCGTAGACGGCGTCGGGGCGGTCGGGGCGCGCGAGCAGCCGGTCGGCGGCCACGGCTCCGGCGCACGGGTCGTGAGCGGGGTAGGACTCGTAGACGGGATCCTGGCCGACCCGCTCGCACCAGCTGAGGTAGGCGGTGGTCGAGAGTCGCGTGTAGGTGTCGGTGGTGGTGCCGGTGAGGAGTCCGATGCGACGGGCTCCCGCGGCGGCGAGGTGGTCGAGCAGGTTGAGGACGGCGGCCTCGTGGTCGTTGTCGACCCAGGCCGTGACGGGGAGCGACCCCGCGGGGCGGCCGTCCGACACCACCGGCAGGCCCTGGCGGACCAGCTCGGTGACGACGGGATCGTGGTCGGAGGGGTCGATGACGACGGTGCCGTCGAGGGCGACGTTCGACCAGACGTCGTGTCGGGAGGTGGCGGGGAGGATGACCAGGGCGTAGCCGCGCGCGAGCGCGGCGGAGGTGGCGGCCCTGGCCATCTCGGCGAAGTACGCGAACTCGGTGAAGGTGAAAGGTTCATCCCCGTACGTGGTCACGGTCAGGCCGATGAGGCCCGATTTGCCGGTACGGAGGGTGCGGGCGGCGGCGGAAGGGCGGTAGCCCAGCCGGTCGGCCACCTCGCGGACGTGGCGGCGGGTGGCGTCCGGGAGCCGCCCTTTGCCATTGAGCGCGTCGGAGACGGTCGTGATCGAGACGCCGGCCGCGGCGGCCACGTCCCTGATTCCCGCGCGGCCCGGACGGCCTGCGGTCCGCCGGGGGGTGTCGGTCCGGCTCACCTGATGCTTCCCTGCTGCTGTCATGGCGAGCCGATAGTAGGGCTCGGTGGGGTGGCTGGTCCGTATGCATATGCAGGCGTTGACAGGAACGGTTCTGCATGGTTCGCCACCCCCAATGACCTTGGAAATAAAGGCGTTTAGTAGCAATGAGTGACTATGGCGCTTGTCGTCGGGTACGAGCATGCCAAAGTGAGGAGGTCTCGGACCGGTCTCAACTCACCTGCACGAGGGACGCGCGCCACGGCGCAGGCCACCGGCGCACGCATATATGCATGCGCTCCCCCTCATTCCCGGCGCCGGCCATTCTCGGGAGCGCGGAATCCTCATAAGGTGAGCAGTATTGAGTTGCACGGGATGGTCGAGGAGGACCTGCGGTGAGCGAGAAGAGCCCGAGGCTGCGCGCCGAGCTGGATGGCATTCCCACCTACAAGCCGGGGAAGCCCGCCGCCGCCGGAGGCCCGGTGGCGTACAAGCTGTCCTCCAACGAGAACCCCTACCCGCCGTTGCCGGGCGTGCTGGAGAGCGTCGTGGGGGCGGCCGGGGACTTCAACCGCTACCCCGACATGGCCTGCACGGGGCTCGTCAACGAGATCGCCGAGCGCTTCGGCGTACCGGTCGAGCACGTGGCGACCGGCACCGGGTCGGTCGGCGTCGCGCAGTCGCTGATCCAGGCGACGGCCGGTCCGGGCGACGAGGTCATGTACGCCTGGCGGTCCTTCGAGGCGTACCCGATCATCGTCCAGATCTCCGGGGCGACCTCGGTGAAGGTGCCGTTGACCTCGGGTGACGTGCACGACCTGGACGCGATGGCCGACGCGATCACCGAGCGCACCCGGCTGATCTTCATCTGCAACCCCAACAACCCCACCGGCACCGTCGTGCGGCGGGCGGAGCTGGAGCGGTTCCTGGACCGGGTGCCCTCGGACGTCCTGGTGGTGCTGGACGAGGCGTACCGCGAGTTCGTGCGCGACGCCGAGGTGCCGGACGGCATCGAGATCTACCGGGACCGGCCGAACGTGGCGGTCCTGCGCACCTTCTCCAAGGCGTACGGGCTGGCCGGCCTGCGGGTCGGGTTCGCGATCGCGCACGAGCCGGTGGCCGCCGCGCTGCGCAAGACGGCGGTTCCCTTCGGCGTCAGCCAGCTCGCCCAGGACGCCGCTGTCGCGTCGCTGCGGGCCGAGGACGAGCTGATGGGCCGGGTCGGCTCGCTGCTCGGTGAGCGTGCGCGGGTGTACGAGACGCTGATCGCGCAGGGCTGGTCGGTGGTTCCCGAGACCCAGGCGAACTTCGTGTGGATGCGGCTGGGGGAGCGCACCGCCGACTTCGCGGCGGCCTGCGAGAAGGCCGGTGTGGTGGTCCGGCCCTTCGCGGGTGAGGGCCTGCGGGTCACGATCGGTGAGACCGAGGCGAACGACCTGTTCCTGCACACGGCAGAGGCCTTCTTCAAGGAGCTGTGAGGGGTCGCGGCCGCGGGCCGCGCCCCGTGGGAGCTGTTACGCCAGCTCCACGCGGATGGGGTCGCCGTCATGGACGGTGGCCAGCAGGCGGGGGTCGCCGTCGAACGAGCCCAGGACGTTGCAGGGGCTCGCCAGGCGGCTCTCGCCTCCCCGTGAGATGGGGGTCGGGCCGTAGGGGAGGGCGAGCGCGTCGCCCTCGGTCCAGAAGGCGACCGTGCCCGGGTCGACGACCTGCCGGGCGTCGTCCTCCAGCGCCACGGAAACCCCGGTGTCGAAGTAGACCTCCTCGCCCCAGGTGTTGGCGGAGGCGGAGATCGGGAGTGCCTCCAGCAGGGCCTTGGCCGTGGGGGTGTCGTCGAGGGTCGCGGTGAGCTGGCCGGAGGGCCAGGAGATTCGTATCTGCATGCGCCGCATTCAACAATCTGTTGAATCAATTGGCTAGGGGTACCCCCGCCTGAAAGATGCCGACAGGTGTGCGACATAATGCTTGTGAATGTGAACGCGTTCACAAGCGTGTCTTGTTCATCCCGTATTGGGTGGGATGTAAAGGACACACTGCGGCTGTGACCACGGCGACGCGAAGGAGAAGACGACGTGGACCTAGCTTTGGCGCCGGAGACCCTGGCGCGATGGCAATTCGGCATTACCACCGTCTACCACTTCCTCTTCGTCCCCCTGACGATCTCGCTCGCCGCCCTCGTCGCGGTCTTGCAGACGGCGTGGGTGCGGACGGAGAAGGAGAAGTACCTCAAGGCCACCAAGTTCTGGGGCAAGCTCTTCCTGATCAACATCGCGATGGGTGTCGTCACCGGCATCGTCCAGGAGTTCCAGTTCGGCATGAACTGGTCCGACTACTCGCGGTTCGTCGGTGACGTCTTCGGGGCCCCACTGGCCTTCGAGGCGCTCATCGCCTTCTTCTTCGAGTCGACCTTCATCGGCCTGTGGATCTTCGGCTGGGACAAGCTGCCGAAGAAGATCCACCTCGCCTGCATCTGGATGGTGTCGATCGGCACCATCCTTTCCGCCTACTTCATCCTCGCGGCCAATTCCTGGATGCAGCACCCCGTCGGGTACCGCTTCAACAAGGAGACCGGCCGCGCGGAGCTGACCGACTTCTGGCTCGTGCTGACCCAGAACACCGCGCTCAGCCAGGTCTTCCACACCCTGACGGCGGCCCTGCTGACCGGCGGCGCCTTCATGGTCGGCATCGCCGCCTTCCACCTGCTGCGCAAGAACCACATCGCCGTGATGCGCACCTCGCTGCGCCTCGGCCTGGTCGCCGTGGTGATCGGCGGGCTGCTGACCGCGATCAGCGGCGACACCCTCGCCAAGGTCATGTTCAAGCAGCAGCCGATGAAGATGGCCGCCGCCGAGGCGCTGTGGGACGGGGAGAAGAGCGCGCCCTTCTCGGTCTTCGCCGTCGGGGACGTGGACAAGGGCCACAACAAGGTGGCCATAGAGCTGCCCGGCCTGCTGTCCTTCCTCGCCGACAGCGACTTCGACTCCTTCGTGCCCGGCATCAACGACGTCAACGCGTCGGAGCAGCAGAAGTACGGGCCCGGCGACTACCGCCCGAACATCCCGGTCGCCTACTGGGGCTTCCGCTGGATGATCGGCTTCGGCATGACCTCCTTCGCCATCGGCGCGCTGGGGCTCTGGCTGACCCGACGCAAGTTCCTGCTCCCACCGGCGCTGCGGACCGGCGAGGACGAGCGGCCCCACCTGGTCCTCTTCAAGAGCGCCCTGAGCCCGCGGCTCACCCGCCTCTACTGGCTCGGTGCGATCTGGACGCTCGGCTTCCCGCTGATCGCCAACTCCTGGGGCTGGATCTTCACCGAGATGGGCCGTCAGCCCTGGGCCGTCTACGGGGTCCTGCGCACCGCCGACGCCGTCTCGCCGTCGGTCTCCCAGGGCGAGGTGATCACCTCGATGGCCGTCTTCACCGCGCTCTACGCCGTCCTCGCCGTGATCGAGGTGAAGCTCCTCGTGAAGTACGTCAAGGCCGGGCCGCCGGAGTTGACCGAGGCCGACCTCAACCCGCCCACCAAGATCGGTGGCAACGACGCCGACGCCGACCGGCCGATGGCCTTCTCGTACTGAGGCTGGGGAGACCACACCATGCAACTCCACGACGTCTGGTTCGTACTCATCGCCGTCCTGTGGATCGGCTACTTCTTCCTGGAGGGATTCGACTTCGGGATCGGCGTGCTGACCAAGCTGCTGGCCCGGGACCGCAAGGAGAAGCGGGTCCTGATCAACACGATCGGGCCCGTCTGGGACGGCAACGAGGTCTGGCTGCTCACCGCGGGAGGCGCGACCTTCGCGGCCTTCCCCGACTGGTACGCCACCCTCTTCTCGGGCTTCTACCTGCCGCTGCTGATCATCCTGGTGTGCCTCATCGTCCGGGGCGTGGCCTTCGAGTACCGGCACAAGAGGCCCGAGGACAAGTGGCAGTCCAACTGGGAACACGCCATCTTCTGGACCTCGCTGATCCCCGCCTTCCTGTGGGGCGTCGCCTTCGCCAACATCGTGCGCGGCGTGAAGATCGACGAGCACAAGGAGTACGTCGGCACCTTCTTCGACCTGCTCAACGTCTATTCGATCCTCGGCGGTCTGGTCACCCTCACCCTGTTCACCTTCCACGGCGCGGTCTTCGCCTCGCTCAAGACGGTCGGTGACATCCGGGGCCGCGCGCGGACGCTGGCCACCCGGCTGGGTGTGGTGACCGCCGTGCTGGCGCTCGCCTTCCTGATCTGGACCCAGGTCACCAAGGGCGACGGCGCGAGCCTGGTCGCGATGGTCGTCGCGGTCCTCGCCCTGGTCGGCGCGCTCGGCTTCAACCTGGCGGGCCGTGAAGGCTGGTCGTTCGCCCTGTCCGGGGTCACCATCGCGGCCGCGGTCGCGATGCTGTTCCTGACGCTCTTCCCGAACGTCATGCCCTCGTCGCTGAACGACGCCTGGAGCCTCACGGTCACCAACGCCTCGTCCACGCCCTACACCCTCAAGATCATGACCTGGTGCGCGGGAGTGGCCACGCCGCTCGTCCTGCTCTACCAGAGCTGGACCTACTGGGTGTTCCGCAAGCGGATCGGCACGCAGCACATCGCCGACGCGCACTGATCCCACTCTCCTGCCTGACCCTCCTTGGGGGATGTTTCACGTGAAACCGATCGACCCGCGCCTGCTCCGGTACGCCCGCTCCACCCGTCTCTTCCTGGGGGCCGTGGTGGCTCTGGGACTCGCCGGAGCGGGGCTGGTCGTCGGTCAGGCGATGCTGATCGCCGAGATCGTGGTCGGCGCCTTCGAGGACGGGCTCGACGGGCAGGCGCTCCGGACGCCCCTGTTGCTGCTCGCGGCGGTGGCCCTGGGCCGGGGCCTGGTGGCCTGGCTCACCGAGCTGGCCGCCCACCGGGCCAGCGCCGCGGTCAAGTCGCAACTGCGCGGCCGACTGCTGGAGCGGGCCGCGGACCTGGGCCCGTCCTGGCTCAGCGGGCAGCGGACGGGCTCCTTGGTGGCACTGGCCACCCGGGGCGTGGACGCGCTCGACGACTACTTCTCCCGGTACCTGCCGCAGCTCGGGCTCGCGATCGTGGTGCCGGTGGCGGTCCTCGCCCGGATCGTCACCGAGGACTGGGTCTCGGCGGCCATCATCGTGGTGACGCTGCCGCTGATCCCCGTCTTCATGATCCTCATCGGCTGGGCCACCCAGTCCCGGATGGACCGCCAGTGGCGGCTGCTGTCCCGGCTCTCGGGCCACTTCCTCGACGTGGTCGCCGGACTGCCGACGCTGAAGGTCTTCGGCCGCGCCAAGGCCCAGGCCGAGTCCATCCGGACCATCACCGACGACTACCGGCGCGCCACGATGCGCACGCTGCGGATCGCCTTCCTCTCGTCCTTCGCGCTGGAGCTGCTCGCCACCCTTTCGGTGGCCCTGGTCGCCGTGACCATCGGCATGCGGCTCGTGCACGGTGACCTCGACCTGTACACCGGGCTGGTCATCCTGATCCTGGCGCCCGAGGCGTACCTGCCGCTGCGCCAGGTCGGTGCGCAGTACCACGCGGCCGCCGAGGGACTGGCGGCGGCGGAAGAGATCTTCGAGGTCCTGGAGACGCCGGTGAACGGCGCGGGCGGGACGGCCGCCCCGGCGCCCGTCGCCACCGCCGGGCTGAGCTTCGAGGGCGTCGCCGTGCGCTACGAGGGCCGGGCCGAGCCCTCGCCCGGGCCGATCTCGCTGACGGTCGCGCCGGGGGAGTGCGTCGCGCTCACCGGTCCCAGCGGGGTGGGCAAGTCCACCCTGCTCCAGGTGCTGCTCGGATTCGTGACGCCGACCGAGGGGCGGGTGCGGATCGGCGGCGTGGACCTGTCCGAGCTCTCCCTGGAGCAGTGGCGCGAGCGGATCGCCTGGGTGCCGCAGCGCCCCCACCTGTTCGCGGGGACCATCGCGGAGAACGTACGGCTGGCGCGCCCGGAGGCCTCGGACGAAGAGGTCGCACGGGCGCTGCGGGACGCGGGGGCCGAGGAGTTCGTCGCCGCGCTGCCGGCCGGAGCGGGGACCCTGCTGGGCGAGGGCGGGGTCGGCCTCTCCGCAGGCCAGCGCCAGCGGCTCGCGCTGGCCCGGGCGTTCCTGGCGGACCGGCCGGTGCTGCTGTTGGACGAGCCCACGGCCGCGCTGGACGGGCGGACCGAGGCGGCGGTGGTGGACGCCGTGCGCCGACTGGCCGCCGGTCGCACGGTGCTGCTCGTGGTGCACCGGCCGGCGCTGCTGGCGGTGGCGGACCGGGTGGTGACGGTGGGCACCGCAGGCGCACCGGCGATCCCGGCGCACGCACCGGCCGCGGCCCACGCACCGCACGTACCGGCCCAGCCGCACGCCGAACCCGGGGGCTGGATCCTCGGGGAGGTCGCCGAGCGGGAGGCGGCCGCCGCGACCGGTGGCGGGCGTGGCGGCGACCACCCGCTCACCCGGGTGCGGGCGGCCGCGGCGCAGTGGCAGGGGCGGTTCCGGCTCGGCCTCTTCCTCGGGGCACTGGCCGTCGGATGCAGCGTCGGGCTGATGGCCGTCTCCGGCTGGCTCATCTCCCGGGCCTCCGAACACCCTCCCGTGCTCTACCTGATGGTCGCGGTCACCGCGACCCGGGCCTTCGGCATGGGCCGCGCCGTCTTCCGCTACGCGGAGCGGCTGGTCTCCCACGACGCCGTGCTGCGGATGCTCGCGGAGCTGCGGGTCTCCGTGTACCGGCGGCTGGAGCGGATCGCGCCCGGCGGACTGCGCGAGCGGCGCCGCGGTGACCTGCTGACCCGTCTGGTGGCCGACGCCGACGCGCTGCAGGACTACTGGCTGCGCTGGCTGCTGCCGGTCGGCACCGCCGTGCTCGTCGGGCTCGGCTCGGTCGGCTTCACGGCCTGGCTGCTGCCGGAGGCCGGGGCCGTGCTCGCCGTCGGGCTGCTGGCCGCGGGGATCGTGGTGCCCCTGGTCAGCGGCGCCTGCGCACGACGGGCGGAGCGCAGGCTCGCCCCGGCACGCGGCGAGCTGGCCACCCGGGTGGCGGATCTGCTGTCCGGCACCGCCGAGCTGACCGTCGCCGGGGCGCTGGGCAGCCGCAAGGAGCGGGCGCGCGAGAGCGACGGGGTCCTCACCCGGATCGCCGCCCGGGGCGCCGCGGCCACCGGCATCGGCAGCGGTCTGTCGGCCCTGATCTGTGGCCTGACCGTGGTGGCGGCCGCCGCCGTCGCCGCGGGCGCGGTGCACCAGGGCCGGCTCGGCGGGGTGGCCATGGCCGTGGCGGTGCTCACCCCGCTCGCCGCCTTCGAAGCGGTCAACGGGCTTCCGCTGGCCGTCCAGTACCGCCAGCGGGTACGGCGCAGTGCGGAGCGGGTCCACGAGGTCATCGACGCCCCGGCGCCGGTCGTCGAGCCCGAGGCGCCCGGCCGGGCGCCCGCGTCCGTCTTCCCGCTGCGGCTGACCGGGCTCGCCGCCCGCCACCCCGGGCAGGAGGGCGACGCGCTGCGGGGGATCGACCTGACCCTCGACGCGGGCCGCCGGGTCGCCGTCGTGGGACCCTCCGGCTCGGGCAAGACCACCCTGGCCCAGGTGCTCCTGCGCTTCCTGGACGTGGCCGAGGGCGCGTACACCGTCGGGGGGGTCGACGTACGGACCCTGGACGGGGACGACGTGCGCCGCGGCGTCGGCCTGTGCGCGCAGGACGCGCACATCTTCGACAGCTCGGTCCGGGAGAACCTGCGCCTGGCGCGGACCGGGGCGAGCGAAGCGGAGCTGCGCGCGGCCCTCGCCGCCGCCCGGCTGCTGGAGTGGGCGGACGGGCTGCCCGACGGACTGGACACGCTCGTCGGCGAACACGGCGAGAGGATCTCCGGCGGTCAGCGCCAGCGGCTCGCCCTGGCCCGGGCGCTGCTGGCCGACTTCCCCGTACTGGTCCTGGACGAGCCCGCCGAGCACCTGGACGTGGTCACCGCGGACGCCCTGACCGAGGACCTGCTGCACGCGACCGAGGGGCGGACGACGGTGCTGATCACGCACCGGCTGGCCGGACTGGACGCGGTGGACGAGATCCTCGTGCTGGACGGCGGAAGGGTGGTGCAGCGCGGTCCGTACGCCGAGCTCGTCGCCGTACCGGGCCCGCTGCGGCGGATGGTCGAGCGGGAGCGGGAAGGGGACCTGGCCGGTGCCGGACAGCTGGAATCGGCTTGATCGGGCGGCGGGAAGGCCGGTCCCGACTTTCCCCAGCAAAAGGGACTAACTAGTCTCAAGGACATGTCAGCGCAGGAGTCGCAGGAATCGCCGGACCCGATGGAGGCCGCCACCCAGGCCACGCGGAGTCTGCAGGGGCTGTCCACCGAGCTCACCGCACGTGTCCCGCAACTGCTGGAGGCGATGCGGTCGGTCGGTACCGGCCTCGAACTGCACTCCACGCTGGACCGGATCTGCGAGACCGCCGCGGAGCTGGCCGCCGCCCGCTACGCGGCGATCGGCGTGGTGGACACCGAGGGCCGCGGCCTCTCCGATTTCGTCACCTACGGCATCGACGACGAGACGGCCCGGCGCATCGGGCACCGCCCCGACGGCAAGCGGGGCCTGCTCGGGGCACTGATCGAGCATCCGGACGCGGTCCGCCTCGCCGACCTGTCGAGCGACCCGCGCTCGGCGGGCTTCCCGGCGGGCCACCCGCCCATGAAGACCTTCCTCGGCGTACCGATCCGCGTCCAGGGCGAGATCTTCGGCAATCTGTACCTCGCCGAGAAGCACGGCGGCGCCGAGTTCAACGACTACGACGTCCACATGGTCCGGGTGCTGGCGACCGAGGCGGGCATCGCCATCGGCAACGCCCGCCTGTACGAGGCCGCCACCCAGCGCGAGCGCTGGATCGACGGATCGGTGGCCGTCACCACCGCGCTGCTGTCGGGCGGGGACGCCGACGACGCGCTCGCCGTCGTCGCGGAACAGGCCCGTCGGCTGGCGGACTCGGCGGCCGGGATCGTCATGCTGCCCTCGGAGGAGGGCGGGATGGAGATCGTGGCGGTCTCCGCCGACCACCCGGGCAACTCCCTCGGAGTGCTCATCCCCGGCGACAGCCCCGTGGTGGACAAGCTGCTCCACGGGGAGCCGGTGTTCGTGGACGACGCGTCCGCCGACCCGCGGATGATCGGCCGCCTGACCAGTCAGTACGGACCCTGCATGATGCTCCCGCTGCACAGCGGCGGGCGGGTGCTGGGCGCGCTCGTGACGCCCCGGGCGCGCGGGAAGCGGCCGTTCAGCGAGGCGGAGCGGACCCTGGCCACGCAGTTCGCCTCGCAGGCCGCGCTCGCGCTGATGATGGCCGAGGCCCAGCGCGACCGGGAGCGGCTCGCGGTGTTCGAGGACCGCGACCGGATCGCCCGTGACCTGCACGATCTGGTCATCCAGCGGCTGTTCGCCACCGGGATGATGCTGGAGGGAGCCCAACGCCGCTCCATCGTTCCCGAGGTGCGCGACGGGGTGGGCAAGGCCGTCGACGAGCTGGACGTGACGATCCAGGAGATCCGGACCGCGATCTTCGCCCTCCAGCAGGGCCCGGCGGAGGCCCCGTCGGGTCTGCGCACGCGGGTGCTGCGCGAGATCAACATGGCGGCCGTACCGCTGGGCTTCAAGCCCGCGCACCGCTTCCTGGGACCGATCGACGCCGTGGTCGGCGAGCTGGTCGGCAAGAACCTGATCGCCGCGCTGCGCGAGGCGCTGTCCAACGCGTTCCGGCATTCGGAGGCGGGCCGGATCGAGGTGGTGCTGGACTCGACGATCACGCTCGCGGACGGGCGGCCCGGTGTCCGGCTGGAGGTCGCGGACGACGGGGTGGGCATCCCCGAGGGCGGTCGGCGCAGCGGGCTGCGGAACCTGCGGCGCCGGGCGGAGTCGCTGGGCGGGTCCAGCTCGTACGGCCCGGGCATCGGTGAGGACGGCGGCGGGACGACCCTGGTGTGGGAGGCCCCGCTCTAGCCGGCCTTCCGCGACCCGGACGCGGGTCAGTGCGGGCGGTGGGCCAGGTCGGCCAGGATCTGCTCGATGACCAGGGCGACCCCGTCCTCGTTGTTGGCGACGGTGCGTCCGGACGCGGCCGCGATCACGGCGGGGTGGGCGTTGCCCATCGCGTACGAGGTGCCCGCCCAGGTCAGCATCTCCACGTCATTGGGCATGTCCCCGAAGGCGACGACCTCGGCGCTGGAGATGCCGCGTTCGGCGCAGCAGCGTTCCAGGGTGCTGGCCTTGGACACGCCGAGGCCGCTGATCTCCAGCAGTGCGGTCGGGCTGGAGCGCGTGATCGAGCCGAACTCCCCCGCGGCGGACCGGGCCAGGGTCAAGAACGCGTCCGGCGACAGCTCGGGGTGGTGGGCGAGCAGCTTGAGCACGGGCGCGGCCGTCGTGTCCGGGTCCGCGTACAGGAGCTTCTCCGCGGTGGCCACCGTGGCACCCGGGTCCTGGTAGAAGGGCGGGTACGCGGGCTCGTAGTGGATGCCGGTGGTCAGCTCGACGGCGAAGGAGCTGCCGGGGGCGGCGGCGCGCAGCGCGTGCACGATGGCCAGTGCGTCGGGCCGGGGCAGCTCGCGGACCTGGACGAACTCCCGGCCGGCGTGCAGATCGACGACGGCGGCGCCGTTCGCGCAGATGGCGAGGCCGTGGCCGTGCACGTGCTCGGCGACGACGTCCATCCAGCGGGCCGGACGGCCGGTCACGAAGAAGACCTCGATCCCGGCTTCTTCGGCGGCCGCGAGGGCGGCGACGGTGCGGTCGGACACGGACTTGTCGTCGCGCAGCAGGGTGCCGTCGAGGTCGGTGGCGATGAGGCGGGGCGTGGGTGCGGGCCCGTCCGGGCGCTGGGGAGCCGAGGTCACCGGTCCATCTTCGCCCATGGGCCCGCCCGGCCCGACCAGGGCCGCGGCGGACGGGGTCCGCGTACGGACCGCCGTAGGCTCTGAGGCATGAGTCTGCGCCTGAGCACTGTGATTCTTCCGGTACGTCGCTGGCACGAAGGCGGCCGCGACCAGTGGGTGCGAGCCGAGGAGCTCGGCTTCCACACCGCATACACCTACGACCACCTCTCCTGGCGGACCTTCCGCGACGGCCCGTGGTTCGGCGCCGTGCCCACCCTGACCGCCGCGGCCGCCGCGACCGGGCGGATGCGTCTGGGCACCCTCGTGACCTCGCCGAACTTCCGGCACCCGGTGACCCTCGCCAAGGACCTCATGTCGCTGGACGACATCTCCGGCGGCCGGATCACCCTCGGCATCGGGGCGGGGGGCAACGGCTTCGACGCGACCGCGCTCGGGCAGGAGGCGTGGACCCCGCGCGAGCGGGCCGACCGCTTCGCGGAGTTCGTGCCGCTGCTCGACCGGCTGCTGACCGAGGAGTCGGTGACGTACGAGGGCACCTTCTACTCCGCGGACCAGGCCCGCAACATCCCCGGCTGCGTCCAGCGGCCCCGGCTGCCCTTCGCGGTGGCCGCCAACGGCCCGCGCGGGCTGAAGCTGGCCGCCCGGCACGGGCAGGCCTGGGTGACCACGGGCGACCCGAAGCTCTTCGAGGCGGGCACCGCGGAGCAGTCGGTCCAGGCGCTGCGGGGTCAGATCGAGAAGCTGGGCAAGGCCTGTGCCGAGATCGGCCGGGATCCGGAGTCGGTCGAGAAGATCCTGCTGACCGGTTTCACCCCCGAGGCGAACACGATGCTGAGCTCGCTCGACGCGTTCGTCGACTTCGTGGGACGCCACCGTGAGCTGGGCTTCAGCGAGCTGGTGATCCACGCGCCGATCCCCGACTCGGACTTCGCGGCGGACCAGGACGTGTTCGAGAAGATCGCCACCGAGGGGCTCGCACAGCTGGGCTGACGGGACGCCAGCTGGTCCCGTGCGGCCTCGGCGCGGGGCAGCAGCCAGTCCGGCGCGGCCCCCTGCGGCAGCGGGCGCAGGTCCTCGACGAGGGCGGTCGGACCTCGGACACCGGGTTGTCGCCGATCGCCCGGCGCAGTTGCAGCGGCGCCCGCTCGTAGGCGGCGACGCCCGAGTGGGGCCGGGGCCCGGGGGCGGGTGGGCCCGGGTGGGGTGCGTCCGGCTACGGCAGGCGGAGGAATTGCGGAGGGACGGCGTCCACGAGCCACACCCCGTTGGCGCTGATCCGGAACACGTGCCCGGCCGCCCGCATCGCGCCCGCGTCCACGCTGAGCACCACCGGCCGACCGCGCCGCGCGCCCACCCGGGTCGCGGTCTCCCGGTCGGGGGACAGGTGCACGTGGTGGCGCCGCATGGGGCGCAGGCCCTCGCTGCGGATCGGGTCCAGGGCGGCGGCGACGGTGCCGTGGTAGAGGTAGGCGGGCGGTTCGGCCTCGGGGAGGTCCAGGTCCACGTCGACGGTGTGGCCCTGGTTGGCCCGGATGCGGGTGCCCGCCACGGCGAAGCGCTGCTTGTCGTTGGCGGCGACGACGTGGTCGAGTTCCGCGCGGGTGATGGGGAAGCGGTGGTCCGCGGCCGCGCGCAGGAGGTCGTCGATCTCGACCCAGCCCTGGGCGTCGAGCACCAGTCCGATCCGTTCCGGCTGATGTCGCAGGTGTTTCGAGACGTATTTGGACACCTTCACGGTGCGTTTCTCGTCCATGGACGCCAGGTTGCCCGGTGGAGGGCGGCCTGCCAACGGCTTTACGTTCCCTCGGGCCCTCCGGCTCCCGGTGAGACCCCTCTACCGCGCTTTCGGTATACGGAATACTTTTTCCGTTGGACTTGAATCCTGGGGGAGACACCATGACCGCACCCGCCGTGACCGCACCCGCGGTGACCGCATCAGCCGCGACCGCCGTACCGGTCGTGACCGCATCCGTCGCGGCCTCGCTGCCGCGCCGCGCGGCCGCCGAGCTCATCGGTACCTGTGGGCTCCTCGTCGTCGTCATCGGTTCCGGAATACAGGCCGCCGCCCTGAGCCGGGACGTGGGCGTGGCCCTCGTGGCCAACTCCCTGGCCTCGGCGATCGGCCTCGGCCTGATCATCACGCTGCTCGGGCCGTTGTCCGGGGCGCATCTCAATCCCGTCGTCAGCCTCACCTCCTGGTGGGCGCGCCGGGGCGGGGGCGAGGGCCTGGGCGGTCGTGAGGCCCTCGTCTACACCGTGGCCCAGACGCTGGGGGCGATCGGCGGCGCGGTGCTCGCCGAGGCCATGTTCGGGCGAGTGCCGGGGAACTTCGCCACCCAGGTGCGGGGCGGTGGGCACCTGTTGGTCGGCGAGGTCGTGGCCACGGCCGGGCTGGTCCTGGTCATCCAGGGGCTGGGGCGGATCGGGCGGTCGCGGCTGATCCCGGCGGCGGTGGCCGCGTACATCGCCGCCGCGATCTGGTTCACCTCCTCGGGCTCCTTCGCCAACCCGGCCGGGACCGTCGGGCGCGCCTTCAGCGACTCCTTCACCGGCATCGCGCCGCGCTCGCTGCCCGGTTTCGTCGTGGCGCAGCTGGTGGGCGGGGTGCTGGGACTGCTGCTCGCGGCCTTCTTGTACGGGCGGGGCGCGGGTGCGGAGCCGGGTGCTGACTCGGGTGCTGGTGCTGGTGCTGGTGGGGAGTCGGGTTCGGGGCCCGGGGCCGGCGCCGGGGTCGGCGAGGTGGTCGTCGTGGCGCACGAGGGCGTGGCGGCCGGTCCCGACGCCGACTACGCGCGCGCGGGCTGAGCCGACGCCGGTGCGGGCCGGTGCGGGTCGGCGCGGTCCGGTACGCCCGATGTCGATGTCGGCGTCGGCGTCCGCGTCGGCGTCGGAGGGCCCGTCCACAGGAAATCCCCACTTGTCCACAGCCGATTCGGTGGGGTTTGTCGGCAAACGGGTGACCGCCCTGTGGAAACTAACCGCCGCGCCGCGCCAGCTCGTTCATCGTCCTCGCCTGCAACTCCCGCTCCGTCGCGGCCCGGACGAAGGCCGCCACGTGATCGGCCCCGACCAGCTCCTGCACCGCCCGTACGGTCTCGGCCGGCAGCACGACCGGAGTGGGCCCGGGAGGCTGCGGCGGGCCGACCGTACCCAGGTGCCGCTGGAGGTGCCGGGTCGCGAACAGCCGCATGGCCCGGGCCAGCTCGGCGTCCACCGTCTGCTGGGCCAGCGGCCGCAGCCTGCGCACCATGGCGGCCGCGGCGGTCGCCGCCGCGTCCGTCAAGGTCAGCTCCACGGCGCAGGCGGGGTCGATCGCGGCCGTCGCGTCGGTGTGGTGACCGAGGTAGCGGGCGAAGACGTGCTCGGTGGTGAACTCCAGGAAGCGCGAGGCGATGTGCTCGACCTGGCCGCGCAGCTCCCGCAGGTGCCCGGTGATCGCCGCCAGCGGCACCCCGGCCGCGTACAGCTCGGCGGCCACCGCCAGCTCCTGGGGCGAGGGGACCAGGAACTCGTCCTCCCGCCCCGGGATCCGCTCCAGGACACCCAGCTCGCAGGCCTCGTCCACCGCGGTGTCGTCCGGCTTGCCGCCGAACCGCTCGTTCAGCTCGGCCCGGCTGATCCGGGCCGCCTCCTCGTCCGTCCACGGCCCGTGCACCTCGGCGACCAGACCGAGTACGCCGCCCAGCCCGCGCCCCGCGTCCCAGGCCTCCAGCAGCTCCTTGATGGAGGCCAGGGTGTAGCCGCGGTCCAGCAGGTCGGCGATCTGGCGCAGTCGGGCCAGGTGCGTGTCCCGGTACACGTTCGACCGGCCCCGCCGCTCCGGCTTCGGCAGCAGGCCTCGGTCCTGGTACGCCCGGATCGTGCGCACCGTCGCCCCGCTGTGGTGCGCCAGGTCCTCGATCCGGTACTCGGCTACCGCCTGATCGGACAATCCCACTCCCTACGACAGGCCCACGACAGGCCCACCAAGGGCCCACGACAGGCCCTACGACACGGCGGCTCGGCCGACCGCGCCCGCCGCGGCGCGGGCGGCGGGCGAAGTCGTCAGGTACTCGACCGCCCTGCGCAGCGAGCCCTCCTGCGAGGGATGGTACGACCGCCGGAAGTACCGGGGTATGGCCGCGCCCAGCTCTCTCCAGGTCGGCAGCAGGCCCTTGGCCACGGCCTGGTTGTGGGCGCGCAGCGAATACCGCAGCCGGCCGGCGAGTTCCGGGTCGTTGCGTATCAGGTACGCCGTCCCCCACACCCACAGCCAGGCCAGCACCGGGGCGACCACGGCCATGCCCTCGATCCGACGCGCGTACCGGGCCGCGCCGGTGCCCGCGCAGTGCTGGTACATGTCGAAGGCGACGGAGCGGTGCTCCACCTCCTCCGCGCCGTGCCAGCGCAGCAGGTCCAGCATGATCTCGTCCGAGCCCGCCCGGTCGAGCCCCTCGGCGCGCAGCACCCAGTCGCCGAGCACGGCCGTGAACTGCTCGATCGCGGCGATCAGCGAGAGCCGGAAGCGCAGCCATTCCTGCGCGGGCAGCGGCGCGCCGAACGGCGGGGTCTCGCCGAGCAGCTTCTCGAAGAGGAAGTCGACGTACCGGGTGAACTCCGCGGTCGGGAGCCGCTGTTCGGCGAGGTGGTCCAGGACGTAGGAGTGCTGCACGCTGTGCGTGGCCTCCTGCCCCATGAACCCCTTGACCTCCTGGCGCAGCCCGGGGTCGGTGACCAGGGGCAGGGCTTCCTTGAAGACCTTGACGAACCACCGCTCCCCGGCGGGCAGCAGCAGGTGCAGCACATTGATCACGTGGGTGGCGGTGGGCTCGTCCGGTATCCAGTGCAGCGGGGTGGTCCGCCAGTCGAAGGCCACCCGGCGCGGAGCGATCCGGTACGCCCCGCTCACAGCCGGGGCTCCAGCTTCGCGAAGGCCCGCAGCGCACCGGGGGCGAAGCGGGACATCCACCGGGCGCCCTTGGACTCGGGGGTCACCGGGACCACCGCCTGGTTCTTCACCACGGCGAGCAGGATCGCGTCGGCGACCTTCTCCGGCGGGAAGTTGCGCAGGCCGTAGAGCCGGGAGGACTTCTGCTGGCGGCGCTTCTCCTCCGCCGCGTCCACCCCGGTGAACCGGGAGGTGGCGGTGATGTTGGTGTTGACGATGCCGGGGCAGATCGCCGAGACGCCGATCGAGCGGCCCGCCAGTTCGGCGCGCAGGCACTCCGACAGCATCAGCACCGCCGCCTTCGAGGTGCTGTAGGCGGGCAGGCTCTTGGTGGGCAGGTAGGCCGCGGCGGAGGCGGTGTTGACGATGTGGCCGCCCTGGCCGCGGTCGGCCATCTGCTTGCCGAAGATCCGGCAGCCGTGGATGACGCCCCACAGATTGACGTCGAGGACCTTCTTCCAGTCCTCCGAGCTGGTCTCCAGGAAGGGCCCGGAGAGCCCGATCCCGGCGTTGTTGACCAGGACGTCGACGATGCCGTACTCGGCGGCGACCTTCGCCGCGAGCTTCTCCATCGCCTGTTCGTCGCTGACGTCCACGCACTCGCCCCAGGCCTGCGGGGCGCCCACGAGCCGGGCCATCTCGGCGGTGCGGGCGGCGCCCTCGCCGTCGCGGTCCACGGCCACCACCCGGGCGCCGGCCTCGGCGAAGGCGAAGGCCGTGGCCCGCCCGATGCCGCTGGCCGCGCCGGTGACCAGGACGAGCTGCCCGCCGAAGCGGTCGGCGTAGCGCCCCGGGGTCTTCCGCTCCGGTGCGCGGGTCGCGGGCTCCTCGTGGGAGGTGACGAACTCGCCGATCCACGCGGCCAGCTGGTCGGGGCGGGTCCGCGGGATCCAGTGCTTGGCCGGCAGGGTCCGGCGCAGCAGATCGGGTGCCCACAGCTCCAGGTCGTCGTAGAGCCGCTCGGACAGGAAGGCGTCCCCGGTCGGAGTGATCAGCTGGACGGGCACGTGGGCGTAGGCGTCGGTGCGCGGGCGGCGCAGCCGGGGACGGATGTTGTCCCGGTAGAGCCAGGCGCCGTGCGCCGCGTCGGAGGCGAGCGAAGCGGTCGGGTAGTCACCGGCCGGGACCTTCTCCAGCCGCTCCAGCATCCCGGGCCACCGCTTGCCGAGCGGCCCGCGCCAGGCCAGCTCGGGCAGCACCGGGGTGTGCAGCATGTACACGTACCAGGACTTGGCGCCCTGCCCCAGCAGCTGCGCGGCCCGGCGCGGGGTCGGCCGGGACATCCGCTTCTTGATCCAGTGCCCGAAGTGGTCCAGCGAGGGCCCCGACATGGAGGTGAAGGAGGCGATCCGCCCCTCCGTGCGCCGTACGGTCGCGAACTCCCAGCCCTGTACGGACCCCCAGTCGTGCCCGACCAGGTGCACCGGGCGGTCGGGGCTCACCGCGTCCGCGACCGCGAGGAAGTCATCGGTCAGCTTCTCCAGCGTGAAGCCGCCGCGCAGCGGCACGGGCGCCGTGGACCGGCCGTGCCCGCGCACGTCGTAGAGCACCACGTGGAAGTGCTCCGCGAGGCGCGCGGCCACCTCCGACCAGACTTCCTTGCTGTCCGGGTAGCCGTGCACCAGCACCACGGTCGGCCGCTCGGTGTCGCCCAGTTCCACGACGCACAGCTCGATCCCGCCGGTGCTCACCCGGCGCTCCCGCGCTCCTGCCAGTCCCATGTCGCTCACGCCGCCTTCTCCTCCGCCCAACGCCGCACGTGCGGCAGATCGTCATCCAGCCAGAAGGCGCCCTCCGCGGGATCCCGGGAGTCGGTCACGACCAGGATCTCCTCGAACTTGGCGCCGGTGCCGCGGAAGCCCAGGTGCGGCTCCACCGCCCACAAGCCGGGCTGCGGCGGGTGGTCGGAGAAGGAGTACGGGCTCCACAGCGGGGACCATCCTTCACGGTGCCCGTGCAGCGCGTCACTGGCCAGCCCCTTCAAGGCCTGGGTGCCGAAGCCGAAGGCGGTCGGCGACCAGCGCCGCTCGGCGACCCGGTCCACCTTGTGCGCGATCACCCCGAAGGGATAGGCGCGGTGCCGGTTCGCGTACCCCTGGCGGACCATGAGCCGCTCGACGTCCTCGTAGATGTCGCGCAGCGAGCGCCGCTCGCGCACCTGCTCCAGGATCAGCTCGCGGTGCGCCTTCAGGTCGGACAGCAGCCGGTCGTGCACGGGATTGAGCCCGAGGCAGCCGGAGTACCCGATGTCCGCCGTGTACCCCTTGTAGACCGGTGCCATGTCCAGGATGAAGGGCATTCCCGGCTCCAGCTTCCGGTGGGTGGGGAAGAACTGGAGCGGGATCTTGAAGTTCACGAAGGCGGTCCGGTCCCCGAACCAGGCGAAGGGCATGTGGAACCAGTCCCGCACCCCGCGCTCGCGCAGCCAGTCGCGCTGCATGCGGGCCGCCTCGCGCTCGGTCACCCCGGGTCGCAGCTGCGCCGCGACCGCCTCGGCGCACGCGTACGACAGGCGCTGCACTTCCCTGAATCCGTCGAGATCGGCGGCCCGTGGTCCGGCCCCCGCGCCGGTCTTCGGTCCGCCCGGCGCCCGTCCTGCGGCCGCCCGCGCGGTGCTCCGTTGCTTGGTGTCCCCTGCCATGCCAGCCGTCCGTCCGAGTAGCTGTACGCGTCCGTAACTTGACACTGATGAATGTGACAATGCTTGGAGATCACGTCAAGGCCCGTGCACGGACCTGTGGAAAAGTTCTGCGATGTGGACAGCCGCATCAGTCTTCCGACAGGCCGTGTACGCCTCAAGGCGGAGACGGGGTCCCGCTCCAGGTCTGACGATCCGCGCGGACCCGGCCACTAACGTCGGTTCCGTGACTGTCATCGCGACCGAAAGCCTGAGCAAGCGGTACCCCCGAGTGACCGCCCTCGACCGGCTCTCCCTGGACATCGGGCCCGGCGTAACGGGTCTCGTGGGTGCCAACGGAGCCGGCAAGTCCACGCTGATCAAGATTCTGCTGGGACTGTCCCCCGCCACCGAGGGCCGTGCCGCCGTGCTCGGGCTCGACGTCGCCACGCATGGCAGTGCCATCCGTGAGCGCGTCGGCTACATGCCCGAACACGACTGCCTGCCACCCGACGTCTCGGCCACCGAGTTCGTCGTGCACATGGCCCGCATGTCGGGGCTGCCGCCGACCGCCGCCCGCGAGCGGACCGCCGACACGCTGCGCCACGTCGGGCTCTACGAAGAGCGGTACCGCCCCATCGGCGGCTACTCCACCGGCATGAAGCAACGCGTCAAGCTGGCCCAGGCGCTGGTCCACGACCCGCAGTTGGTCCTCCTCGACGAGCCCACCAACGGCCTCGACCCGGTCGGCCGCGACGAGATGCTCGACCTGATCCGCCGCGTCCACACCGACTTCGGGATCTCCGTCCTGGTCACCTCCCACCTCCTCGGCGAGCTGGAGCGGACCTGCGACCACGTCGTGGTCGTCGACGGCGGCAAGCTGCTGCGCTCCAGCTCCACGAGCGACTTCACCCAGACCACGACCACCCTCGCGGTCGAGGTCACCGACACCGACGCCCACCCGGACGGGACCGCCGCGCTGCGCAAGGCGCTGACCGGGGCGGGCCTGACCCTCCACGCGGCGCAGGAGCAGGGGCTGCCCGGAGCGGGCCACATCCTGCTCGTCGAGGCCGTCGGCGAGGAGACCAACGACACCATCCGCGACATCGTGTCCGACCTCGGTCTCGGCCTGGTCCGGATGGAACAGCGCCGCCACCACATCGCGGAGGTCTTCCGCGACCACGACCAGCAGAAGGGAGCCGGTTCCGATGGCGCCTGACACCTCGACCCAGATCCACAACATCGGCTACCGGTCCTACGAGGGCTCCCGGCTCGGCCGCGCCTACGCGCGCACCTCGCTGTTCTCCCAGTCCCTCCGGGGTTCCTACGGGCTCGGCCGCTCGGCCAAGTCGAAGGTCCTCCCGATGATCCTCTTCGCGGTGATGTGCGTCCCCGCGCTGATCATGGTCGCGGTGGCGATCGCGGTACCGGGCAACACGGACCTGCCGATCAAGTACACGACGTACGCCCTGACCACGCAGATGATCATCGGGTTGTACCTGGCCTCCCAGGCACCCCAGTCCGTCTCCCGCGACCTGCGGTTCAAGACGGTCCCGCTCTACTTCTCGCGGCCCATCGAACGCGTCGACTACGTCCTCGCCAAGTTCGCGGCGATGGCCAGCGCGCTCTTCATCCTCACGGCCACGCCGCTGCTGATCATGTTCATCGGCGCTCTGCTGGCCAAGTTCGACTTCGCCCACCAGGCGAAGGGACTGGGGCAGGGTCTGGTGTCCGTACTGCTGCTGTCGCTGCTCTTCTCCGGCCTCGGGCTGGTCGCCGCGGCCCTCACCCCGCGGCGCGGCTTCGGCGTCGCCGCCGTGATCGGGCTGCTGATCATCCCCTACGGCGCCGTCACCACGGTGCAGGCCGTCGCCTACAACACCGGTACGCCCGAAGCGGTCCAGTGGATGGGCCTGTTCTCCCCGATCACCCTGATCGACGGCGTCCAGACCGCCTTCCTCGGCGGCGCCTCCGCGTTCCCCGGCGGCGAAGGACCCTCGGTCGGCGTCGGATTCGTCTATCTGCTGGTCGTACTCGGCCTCATCGTCGGCTCCTACGCCGCGCTGATGGCCCGCTACCGGAAGGCCGGGCTGTGAGCATCATCGACATCGACCACGCTTCCCGCTGGTTCGGGAACGTCGTCGCCGTGAACGACGTGACCATGCGCATCGGTCCCGGCGTGACCGGTCTGCTGGGCCCCAACGGGGCCGGGAAGTCGACCCTCATCAACATGATGGGTGGCTTCCTCGCCCCCTCCACCGGCACCGTCCAGCTCGACGGGGCGCCGATCTGGCGCAACGAGCAGGTCTACAAGAACGTGGGCGTCGTGCCCGAGCGCGAGGCCATGTACGACTTCCTCACCGGCCGGGAGTTCGTCGTCGCCAACGCCGAGCTGCACGGCCTTGACGACGCGGCCGCCCAGCGGGCACTGGCCACCGTCGAGATGGAGTCCGCCCAGGACCGCAAGATCTCGACCTACTCCAAGGGCATGCGCCAGCGCGTGAAGATGGCCTCCGCCCTGGTGCACGACCCGTCCGTGCTCCTGCTGGACGAGCCGTTCAACGGCATGGACCCGCGCCAGCGCATGCAGCTCATGGAGCTGCTGCGGCGCATGGGCGACGAAGGCCGCACCGTCCTGTTCTCCTCCCACATCCTGGAGGAGGTCGAACAGCTCGCCTCCCACATCGAGGTGGTCGTCGCCGGGCGGCACGCCGCCTCCGGTGACTTCCGCAAGATCCGCCGGCTGATGACGGACCGCCCGCACCGCTATCTGGTCCGCTCCTCCGACGACCGGGCGCTCGCCGCGGCCCTGATCGCCGATCCGTCGACCGCCGGGATCGAGGTCGACCTCAAGGAGGGCGCCCTGCGGATCCAAGCCGTCGACTTCGGGCGCTTCACCGAGCTGCTCCCGCGGGTCGCCCGCGCGCACGGCATCCGACTGATGACGGTCTCGCCCTCCGACGAGTCCCTCGAATCGGTCTTCTCCTACCTCGTCGCGGCCTGAAAGGAGCTGGCACCCGATGTACAACCCCACCGTTGCCCGGCTCACCTACCGAGCCCTGCTCGGCCGGCGCCGCGCGCTGATCCTCTTCGCGCTGCCCGCCCTGCTGATCGTCATCGCCATCGCCGTCCGTGCCCTGACCGGCGTCGACGACAAGGTCGCCGCCGATCTGCTCGGCGGTTTCGCCCTCGCCACGATGGTTCCGCTGATCGGCGTCATCGCCGGTACGGGCGCCATCGGACCGGAGATCGACGACGGCTCGATCGTCTACCTGCTCGCCAAGCCGGTGAAGCGGCCCACGATCATCATGACCAAGCTGATCGTCGCGATCGCCGTGACCATGGCCTTCTCCGCGATCCCCACCCTGATCGCCGGGTTCATCCTCAACGGCAACGGTCAGCAGATCGCCGTCGCCTACACCGTCGCGGCGCTCGTCGCCTCGATCGCCTACAGCGCGCTGTTCCTGCTGCTGGGCACCGTGAGCCGGCACGCGGTCGTCTTCGGCCTGGTCTACGCCCTGATCTGGGAGTCGCTCTTCGGCAGCCTGGTCGAGGGAGCGAAGACCCTGAGCGTCCAGCAGTGGGCGCTCGCGCTCGCCGAGAAGGTGGCCGGTCCCGGGTACGTCGACTCCTCCGTCGGCCTGACCACGGCGGCGCTCCTGCTCGTCGCCGTCACCGTGGGCGCCACCCTCTACGCCGGTCAGAGGCTGCGCCGTCTGACCCTGGCGGGCGAGGAGTAGGACCCGCCGCACCGCACCGCGTCACCTGTGCCCCGCCCGGCCCACATGCCGGGCGGGGCACAGGTTTGCGCGTCATGATCGGGACATGCTGTCGCACTCCGAGCCCGAGCCCTCCAGGCCCCTGTGGTCCTGGGTCCGGGCCTCGCCCGGTACGCACGTCTGGCTCCTGATCATCGCCGTCACCAGCATCATCGTGGCCGTCTCCCCCGACGCGGTCGACCACTTCCTCTTCCACCGCAACAGCAGCAACATCCACCAGCTGGTCAAGCACCCCTTCCAGGCGCTGATCGGCAGCGCCTTCTGGATCGAGAACCCGGCCTCGCTGGCCCTCTACGCCGTGCTCTTCGAGGTGTTCCACGCCTCGGTGGAACGCTGGCTGGGCACCCTGCGCTGGCTGATGATCGTCGCCAGCGCCCACGTCGTCGCGACGCTGATCAGCCAGAAACTGGTCCTCACCGCGATCCAGGACCACCGTGCTCCACGGAGCATGGCCCACGTCGTCGACATCGGAGTCAGCTACGGCCTCGCCGCGGCCATCGGCGTCCTCGTCTACCGCCTGCCGAACCCCTGGCGGTGGTTCTACCTGGCCGGAGCCGTGGCCTTCTTCGGGCTCCCGCTGCTCACCGGCGGCACCTTCACGGACGCCGGGCACGCCATCGCGCTCTCCATCGGCCTGCTCGCCTGGCCGCTCACCCGGCACCCGCACCCGCACGTGCATTCCGACGCGCACCACCCTCGTGTTTCACGTGAAACAGGAAGCGGTCCGCGCCCCGCCGACCGGCGGTAATTCGCTGGTAAGGGACCCGGACCGGGGGCAGAGTGAGCTGTGCGGGGAGCAACAAAAAGGTCCGGGGCGGCCACTTCGAGCGCGCCTCGCGGCGCGGGCCGTCCCGGACCTTCCCTGCGGTCCTCGTGCTCAGGCGGCGCCGAGCAGGCGCTCCAGTACCACCGCGATGCCGTCGGCCTGGTTCGAGGTGGTCACCTCGTCGGCCACCGCTTTCAGCTCCGGGTGGGCATTGGCCATCGCCACGCCGTGCGCGGACCATCCGAACATCGGGATGTCGTTGGGCATGTCGCCGAAGGCGATGGTCTGCGCCGCCTTCACTCCCAGCCGACGGGCCGCGAGCGACAGGCCCGTGGCCTTGCTCAGGCCGAGCGGCAGGATCTCCACGACGCCCGGTCCGGCCATCACCACGTCCACGAGACTGCCGACGGTCGCGCGGGCCACACGGACCAGCTCGTCGTCGTCCAGCTCGTGGTGCTGGATGTACAGCTTGTTGAGCGGAGCCGTCCAGACCTCGGTGGTGTCCCGCAGGTACACCGCCGGAAGCCCTTCCTGCACCTGGTACCCGGGACCGAACAGCACGTCGCCGTCCACCCCGTCACGGCTCGCCGCGAGGGCCAGCGGCCCCACCTCGGCCTCGATCTTGGCGAGCGCCAGACCGGCCAACTGCCGGTCCAGCGTCACCGAGGTGAGGAGCTTGCGGGCGCCGGCGTCGTACAGCTGCGCGCCCTGCCCGCACACCGCGATGCCCTTGTAGCCGAGGTCTTCCAGCACGTGCCGGGTCCAGGGCACGGCGCGTCCGGTGACGATGATGTGCACCGCACCCGCCGCGGTGGCCGCGAGCAGGGCCTCGCGGGTGCGTTCCGAGACCGTGTCGTCGTCACGCAGGAGCGTGCCGTCGAGATCGGTCGCGACGAGCTTGTACGGGAACGGTGCGGGGATCACTTGGCGATCGGCTCCAGAACTTCCCGGCCGCCCAGGTAGGGACGGAGGATCGGGGGCACCCGGACCGAACCGTCGGCCTGCTGGTGGTTCTCCAGGATGGCCACGATGGTGCGGGGGACGGCGCACAGGGTGCCGTTGAGCGTGGACAGCGGGCGGGTGACCTTCTTGCCGTCCTTGGTCTCGCGCATCCGCACGGACAGGCGGCGGGCCTGGAAGCCGTTGCAGTTCGAGGCGGAGGTCAGCTCGCGGTACTTGCCCTGGGTCGGGATCCACGCCTCGCAGTCGAACTTGCGGGAGGCCGAGGAGCCCAGGTCGCCGGTGGCGACGTCGATCACCTGGAACGGCAGCTCCAGAGCGGTGAGCCACTGCTTCTCCCACTCCAGGAGACGCTGGTGCTCGGCTTCGGCGTCCTCCGGTGCGACGTACGAGAACATCTCGACCTTGTCGAACTGGTGGACGCGGAAGATGCCGCGGGTGTCCTTGCCGTACGTGCCGGCCTCGCGGCGGAAGCACGGCGAGAACCCGGCGTAGCGCAGCGGCAGCTGGTCCGCCTCCAGGATCTCGTCCATGTGGTACGCCGCGAGCGGGACCTCGGAGGTGCCGACGAGGTAGAAGTCGTCCTTCTCCAGGTGGTACACGTTCTCCGCGGCCTGGCCGAGGAAGCCGGTGCCCTCCATGGCGCGCGGGCGGACCAGCGCGGGGGTGAGCATCGGGATGAATCCGGCCTCGCCCGCCTGCGCGATCGCCGCGTTCACCAGGGCGAGCTCCAGCAGGGCGCCGACGCCCGTGAGGTAGTAGAAGCGCGAGCCGGAGACCTTCGCGCCGCGCTCGACGTCGATGGCGCCGAGGGACTCGCCGAGCTCCAGGTGGTCCTTGGGCTCGAAGCCCTCCGCGCCGAAGTCACGGATGGTGCCGTGGGTCTCCAGGACGGTGAAGTCCTCTTCCCCGCCGACGGGGACGTCCGGGTGCACGATGTTGCCGAGCTGGAGCAGCAGCCGCTTGGCGGTCTCGTCCGCCTCGTTCTGCTCGGCCTCGGCGGCCTTGACGCTGGTCTTGAGCTGTTCGGCCTGCTTCAGCAGCTCGGCGCGCTCGTCGGGCGAGGCCTTGGGGATCAGCTTTCCCAGCGACCTCTGCTCATTGCGCAGCTCGTCGAAGCGGGAGCCGGAGGACCTGCGGCGCTCGTCGGCGGAGAGCAGTGCGTCGACGAGGTCGACGTCCTCTCCACGGGCGCGCTGCGAGGCGCGGACACGGTCAGGGTCTTCACGGAGCAGCCGGAGGTCAATCACCCCACCAGGCTACCGGGCCGTCTTCGAGGCCTCGTACCGATATAACGCTGCGTGTCACTATGTCCCAATTGCCGCGAATGCAAAACTCCTGGCGCGTGGCCGGAAGTGGACCTCCGTGCCGGTCCGATCCACCCCTGATCCCGGGCTGATAAAACTGCCCGAATCCCCGAAATGGGGCGCATCGCCCGCCCCCGCCCCGGTGGCTGAGCAGGGGCGAAGGGGCCTCTTGTCCACAGGAATTGTGATCCCGGGCGGCTTATCCACAGGCTGTGCGCTGTATCTGTGGACACGAAAAGAGATCATTCCCGGGCGATGCGGCTCGGGGGCGAATCAGGGTTCAAACCCCCCTCACACACTCATTCGGGTGGGAATGGCTCGCCCCAAAGAGTTGATCAGCGATGTACGGGTGACGCCGTTCACCCTCCGATCCCCAGCGCGAAACCTGGGCCCCCGACCGATTTGTCGACCTTGTCGTGCCGCACTGTCGACTTGTCCCCAGGTCTCCACATGCTCCTGTGGATAACTCTGTGGATAAGTGGCGCCGTCCTGTGTGCGAGCTAGGCCCGGCCGTCCAGGCAGCGGGTCAGCCAGTCGGAAGCGGCCGTGAAATCGCCATCCGAGGTGCCGGGGCGGGCCGCGCGCACCTCACTCAGAGCGACGCCCGCGCGCGGGTAGGAGCCGAGGAAGCGGACCTGCGGGCAGGTGCGCTTGAGACCCATGAGGGCCTCGCTGACCCGGCGGTCGGAGATGTGGCCCTCGGCGTCGACGGCGAAGCAGTAGTTGCCGATGCCCTCGCCGGTCGGCCGGGACTGGATCAGCATCAGGTTGACCCCGCGGACGGCGAACTCCTGGAGGAGTTCGAGGAGCGCGCCGGGGTGGTCCTCGCCGAGCCAGAGCACGACGGAGGTCTTGTCCGCACCGGTCGGCGCCGCGGGCCGGGCCGGTCGGCCGACCAGGACGAAACGGGTCTCGGCGTTCTCCGCGTCGTGGATCTCGGTGACGAGGGGTTCCAGCCCGTAGGTGACGGCGGCGAACTCACCGGCGAAGGCGGCGTCGAAACGGCCCTCCTGGACGAGCCGGGCGCCGTCCGCGTTGGAGGCGGCGGACTCCCACACGGCGTCGGGCAGGTTGGCGCGCAGCCAGTTGCGCACCTGCGGCTGGGCGACCGGGTGCCCGGTGACCGTCTTGACGTCGGACAGCTTGGTCCCGGGCCGCACCAGCAGGGCGAAGGCGATGGGCAGCAGCACCTCGCGGTAGATCATCAGCGGCTCGCCGGAGGACAGCTCGTCGAGGGTGGCGGTGACACCGCCCTCCACGGAGTTCTCGATCGGAACCAGGGCCGCTGCCGCCTCCCCGTTCCGTACGGCGTCGAGTGCCGCCGGGACCGACACCATGGGAACGAGTTCCCGGGTCGCGGCTTCCGGCAGCGTGCGCAGGGCGGCTTCGGTGAAGGTGCCCTCGGGACCGAGATACGTGAAGCGGGTGGCCGACATGTGATCAGCCTAATGCCGCTGCCCCTTGCCCCGAGGTGCTGTTCATCCTTCGAGCAGCGGCTGTCCCACGTACTCCTCGGTGCGCGGGCCGCGCGGGACGGCGTACAGCCCGCTCGCCTCGTGGCGGATGAACTCCGACAGCGCGTCCCCCCGGTCGAGCTTGCGCTGGACGGGGACGAAGCCGCGCATCGGGTCAGCCTGCCAGCAGATGAAGAGGAGACCGGCGTCGGGGGTGCCGTCGGAGTCGATGCCGTCGTGGAAGGAGAAGGGGCGCCGGAGCATGGCGGCCCCGCCGTTCTGCGCGGGGGCGGAGATCCGGGCGTGGGCGTTGGAGGGGATGACCGGCTTGCCGTCGCTGCCGAACTTGTCGAGCTCCAGCTTGGTGGTCTCGGTGCCGCCGGTCAGGGGCGCCCCGTCCGCCTTCTTGCGACCGATGACCTGCTCCTGCTTGGCGAGCGGCTGCTTGTCCCAGTCGTCGAGCAGCATCCGGATGCGTCGGACGACGGCGTACGAGCCCCCGGCCATCCACGCGTGTTCGGCCGGGCCGGGACCGGCGCCGGGCACGAAGATCCGCTTGTCGAAGTCGGCCTCGGACGGCTTGGGGTTGCCCGTGCCGTCGATCTGGCCCATGAGGTTGCGGGCGGTCATCGGCTTCGCCGTGGCTCCCGGCGTCCGGTTGAAGCCGTTCATCTGCCAGCGGACACGGGCCGCTTCCCCCGCGTCCTTCTGCAGGGTGCGCAGCGCGTGGAAGGCGACGAGCCCGTCGTCGGCGCCGATCTGGACCCACAGGTCCCCGTTGCCGCGCTGGGGGTCGAGCCGGTCCGCCGAGAACTCGGGGAGCGGATCGAGCGCGGTGGGCCGCCGCGCCGTGAGGCCGGTGCGGTCGAAGAACGAGTGGCCGAAGCCGAAGGTGACGGTGAGCGAGCACGGTCCGGCGTCCAGGGCGATCCCCGAGTCGGCCGCCCCCGCCGTGTCACCGGCCATCAGCCGGCGGGCGCTGTCTGACCAGCGGCGCATCAGGGCGACGGCCTCCTTGCGACCCGCCCCGGGGGCCAGGTCGAAGGCCAGGACGTGGCCCTTGGCCTGGAGGGGCGTGGTGATGCCGGCCTGGTGCTCGCCGTGGAAGTCGACCTCGGTGGCGCCGAGTGCCTGCGTCGGGCCGTTGCCGTCGTTCCCGGCGAGCGCGGCGTGCACGAGGGCGCCACCGGTGGCGCCGAGTGCGAGACCGGTGGCGCCCGCGGCACCAACGGTGCCCAGCAGCCGGCGCCGGGAGATCTCGATGTCGGGGTTGCTCTCGGTCATGCTGTTCAGCCGATCTTGACGGTCTTCTGGACGGTCGTCTGGTCGATGTCGGAGGTACGCAGGCTCACGTCGATGCGCCATTCACCGGCCAGTGGCAGCTGGACGCCGGAGGCGCTCCAGTGCCCCGGCGCCGCGTGATCGGGGGCGAGCGGCAGCGGGCCGATGTCCTTGGCGGGGAGGGTGAAGGCGACCTTCACCTCGGGGATGTCGAAGGGCCGCCCGTCCGGGGAGTCCACCCAGACGTGCAGGCTGTTGGCGCCGACCCGGCCCGGGTCCAGTTCGATCCGCACGCTGCCCTTGCCGTTCTGGCCGCCGGTGTCGAAGGGCAGGGTGATCTTCACGGCGCGGTTGGGTACGGCGGTGACCTCGCGGCCGCCCTCCAGCTCGGCGGCCCGACCGGGCTCGGTGCCGGTCAGCAGGGTGGCGACGGCGAGCAGGACGACGGCGACGGCCGCCTCGGCGAGGACGGAACGGCGCAGTCCCGCGCGATCGGGATCGGCGTCCCGGATCCGCTTGTCCCGCGCGCTCTCGCGGGCGGCGCGCTGACGGGCCAGCTGGGCGGCGCGCTTGGCGCTCGGCGGGACGGTGACCGCCGCCTCTGTTTCACGTGAAACATCGCGCTGGGCGACGACCTGCGGGGCGCGGTCGGCCGCGTCCCCGGCCAGTCGGCCGGTCCACTTCCGCGAGACGGAGGCGATGGCGACCAGGACGGCGATCAGAGCGACCTTGACGAGGAGGTACCGGCCGTACTCCGTGCCGGTCAGCGCGGACCAGCTGCCGAGCTGGCGCCAGGACTGGTAGACGCCGGTGGCGGTGAGGACGAGGACGCTGACGAAGGCGACGCGGGAGAAGCGCCGGATGGCTTCGCGCTCGATGTCCGGGACCTTGTGCAGGGCGATCAGCAGCGCGGCGAGACCACCGAGCCAGGTGGCGACGGCCAGCAGGTGCACGATGTCGACCGGCATGGCGATGCCCGGCTGGATGCCCGTGGAGGCGTGCTCGGACAGCGACCAGGTGGCGGCGATGCCGGCCGCGACCACGGCCCCGCCGATGGCCAGCCCGAAGGTGAGGTCGCTGGTGTCCTTGGCGTCCTCCTCGCTCGCGCCGCTGCCCTGCACCTTGCGGGCGAAGGTACCGAAGAGAACGGCCATGAAGAGGGCCACGGCGCCGAGCAGCAGCAGCCGGGACACCAGGGAGGCTCCGGTCTTGGTCTCCAGGACGGCCTTGAGGCCGTCGAGGTCGAAGACGTCGGAGAATTCGCCCGAGCCGGTGTAGGGGTTGCGCAGCACCAGCATGGCGAGCGTGGCGGCCGTCAGCGTCACCCAGGCGCGCAGTACGAGCTTTTGCAGCGGCCGCTCGGCGGCGCCCCGGCGCCAGCACAGCAGGATGAAGGCGGCGCCGCCGACGAGTACGGCGAACCCGCCGTAGGCGGCGTAGCGCGCGATGCCGTAGGCGATGCCCACCGGTCCGCCGCCCGCCACCTGCGAGGGCAGCGAGACGCTGGTCGCGGAGGGGGCGCCGATGGAGAAGGTGAAGGCGCCGGAGACCGGGTGGCTGTCGGCGGAGACCGCCTGCCAGGCCACGGTGTAGGTGCCGTTGGGCAGGCCGCTGTGCAACGCGGTCCCGTAGCGGATGGTGGAGCCGCTGCACAGGTCGCGCAGCTCCCCGGTGTCGATCCGCTTGCCCTGGGGGTCCATGACCCGGATGGAGTCGCCGTTCATGGCGACGGCCTCGGAGAAGGAGAGGGTGACCTGGGCGGGGGCCGTGGCGACCACCGCCCCGTCCCTGGGATCGCTCGCGGTGAGCGCGGCATGTGCCGAGGCCGGTCCGGCCGCGGTGAACAGGGCCGCGGCCAGAGCGGCGAGGACCAGCAGGAGCCGCGGCAGGAATGCCGCCGCGGCCGTGCGGGCCGTGGAAGGGGCGGGGGCGGTGGCCGTCATGGCGTGTCAGTCCCTCGGTCCGTCAGTTGGTTTTCTGCGGCTGGTACGTGCGTTCCTTCACGTCCAACTCGACCTTGACCGGGTCCGACTTCTCGAAGCGCAGCTCGACGGTCACCTTGTCGCCGACCTTCGGCTTGTTCTTCAGGCCCATGAACATGATGTGGTCGCCGCCCCGCGCGAGCTTCAGCTCGCCCTTGGCCGGCACGTCGAGGGCCTGGACCTGCTGCATCTTCTGGTCTTTGGTCTCGTGGATCGTCACGTCGCCCGAGATCGTGCTCGTCACGGCGGTGAGCTTGTCCGCCGCCTTCGAGTCGTTCTTGATGACCATGAACGCGCCGGCCATCTTGTCGTCGATCGGTTCGGGCATGTACCCGCCGCTGACCTTCAGCTCGGGCTTGCCGTCGCCCGCGTCGGAATCGGAGGAGCAGCCGGATATGGCGAGCGCTGCCGACAGGGAGAGGACGGCGGCGATGGTGCGGGTGGTGCGGCGGTTCACGGGTTCTCTCCCTTGATGATCTTCGGCAGATCCTTGGTGTAGTCCTCGACGGTGGTCGACTCCCCGTAGAGGACGTAGCCCTCGTCGGTCTTCGGCGAGAAGGCGATGACCTGCGCGCCGTGCATGGAGACGATGTCGCCGTTGGCCTCCTTCTTGGCGGCCTCGATGCCGATGCCGAGGCTGCGGGCACCTGCCTGGATCTTGGCGAATTCCCCGGTGAGACCGATGAAGGCCGGGTCCTGGGACTTGAGCCACTGACCGAGGGACTCGGGGGTGTCCCGGTCGGGGTCGGTCGTGACGAAGACGACCTGGAGGTTGTCCTGGTCGGCCTTGGGCAGCGCCTTCTTGGCGACGGCGATGTTGCTCATCGTCAGCGGGCAGACGTCCGGGCACTTGGTGTAGCCGAAGTAGATGAGCGTCGGCTTGCCCTTGGTCTGCTCGCGCAGGCTCCACGGCTTGCCGTTGGTGTCGGTGAGCACCAGGTCCGGCTTGTCGAAGGGGCGGTCGAGCACGGTACCCGGCTTGTTCTTGGCGGGGGCGTTGACCTCCGCGAGCGACGTGCTCTTGCCGGTGTCACTGCCGCAGGCGGTGAGGGCGAGGGCGGCCGCCGCCACGAGGGCGGCGACCGTCACACGTGTGGTGCGCATGGGATGTCCCTGAGATCGGGGGTGGTTCGGATATCTGCGGACGTCGGTCAGGACGTGCGACGGCGCGAGGCCACGCCGAAGGCGACCCCGCCCAGGCCGACGACGATCCCGGCGATGCCGAGGGCGCGCGCGGTCGTGTCGGAGCCGGCCGACGCGGTGTTCCCGGCGCCGTCCTCGTGGTCGGTGTTCTTGGCCTCGTCGGCCTTCTTCGCACCGTCGTCGTGGTGGTCGCCACCGGCCGCGGCCGTCAGCTTGAGCACGGGAGCCGGGTTCTGCGGCTCGGCGGCGCCCTCCTTGGCCTCTTCGATCCAGCGCACGACCTCGTTGTTGTCGTAGGTCTGGATGGCCTTGAAGGTGAGCTTGTCGACGTCCGAGGGGAGCTGGCCGATCGAGAGCGGGAACTGCTGGAACTTGCCGGGCTCGATCTTGCCGCCGGTCCAGGTCACCTTGGTGACGGCTTCGTTGATCTGCTTGCCGTGGACCGTGAGCGGCTTGTCGAGCTTGCTCTTCTCCACGGTGACCGTCCAGCCCGGGACGTCCTGCGGCATGACCGAGGAGAGCGGGTGGTCGGTCGGGAAGCTGACTTCGAGCTTGTTGGTCGCGGCGTTGTCGCGCTCGTTCGGGACCTTGAAGTTGATCGTCGCGTAGCCGCCCTTGGCGGCCTCGCCCGGCTGGATGCCGACGTGGGCGAAGGCGGTGCCGGACAGGACGAGGACGGTACCGGCGGCGAGGGCGGCGGCGAAGGAGACGCGAGAGGTCTTCATGGCAGGAACACTCCACGGAAGCAGGGGTGACGGTGGCTCCGGCGCACAGGCGCGCGCGGAGTTCGCGGCACCGGTGCTCCGCCGGGTGTCCCGGGGAGTGGAGGTGGTGCCGCGTCAGGCTGCGAGGGCGAGGGCCGCTGGTGGGCCGCGCCTGATCACCGTGTGGTGGAGTGCCGTCCGGCCGGGGGCCACGGCCCGGTCCGGGGTGCTGCGCGGCGCCCGCGGGGTACGTCCGGGCGTGCCCGGAAGTCCGGCGCCCAGGGCCCGGACGAGGGCCAGGGCGGTCCGCAGGGCGCGGACCGGGGCGGCCGGTGCGGCGAGCCGGGACAGTTCGACGAGCCGGAACAGGGCCGCGTCCCCGCGGCTCAGCAGCCAGCCGGCGACCAGCGCGGCCGCCAGGTGGCCCAGCAGCATCGGCAGGCTGAGCAGCCCGGTCGAGGGAGCCGTGACCGCCTGCGCCACGTGGGCGTGGGCTTCGTGCGCGGGGACGGCGACCGCGGCCGGATTCAGGCCCGCGGTCTCCAGCACCTGTCGGGCGTCCGCCGGGCTGAGGGGTACGGAGTTGCCCCCGCAGATCAGCCGGGCCGCGAGCGCCGCGAGCGAGGTGTCGGAGGCGGCCTGAGCGGAAGCGCCCGCGGCCGCGGAACCGGTGGATGCGCTGGCGGCGCCGTGCTGGCCGAGGCCGAACAGCGTGTGCAGCCCCAGCTGGCCCACGGCGAGGGCGCCGGCGAGCCCCGGCAGGGTGCGCCGACGGCCCGCGAGCAGGGAGGCGACCGCGAACACGGCCAGGAACCCCGCGCAGAGCGTCCACCAGGGAACGGTGGCGCACGAGGCGAGGGCGTGCCCGACGGCGGACAGCACGACGCAGACCGCGGTGAACACCGCGGCCCGCAGGATCCGGAGCCCGGCTCCTGCACGCATCGTGTGGGGGGCAGTCATGGCCGGGCCATCATCGCACTGCGCTTAGGTCTCCCATACGGCAGGTCCGGAAGGTCCCTTGAGTCCCCCTGGACGGAGTCCGCCCGCCAGCGCCCCGGACCGTCGCATACACCGGCGTCCGGGCGGGTCGCATCGGCCGAACGAGCGCTCCGACGGCCGCACGGGGCTTACACAGTGCTCCGGGCGGCAATAGGTAACGGTATGAGCATCTGGTGGTCTCTCCACTTGCGGCGCGAGGCCGCGAGCGTTCCGCTCGCCAGGCGACTGCTGCTGGGGACGATGGAGACCGCGGGGGTGGACCCCGACATCTCCTTCGACCTGTCGGTGGCGCTGAGCGAGGCGTGCGCGAACGCCGTGGAGCACGGAGGTCCGGTGGCCGGGGACGGCGACGACGCCCCCGCCGCAGGCGTCGGGCCCGCTCCCGCCGATCCCGCGGCCTGTGCGGCGTACCGCGTCACGGCCTATCTCGACGGCGACCGCTGCCGGATCGAGGTGAGCGATTCGGGCCCGGGCTTCCCGCCCACGACGGTGTCCCGCCGCAGACCCGCGCTGGCGGAGCACGGCCGGGGGCTGTCGCTGATCGCCGAGCTGGCCGATCACGCCCGGTTCCGCAACCGCCCGGGCCGGGGAGCCGTCGTCAGTTTCGACAAGATCCTCAAATGGCAGGACGGAGCGCTGCTGAAGGCGTCCTGAGCGGCCGATGGGCGGGGTCCCGGTACAGGGGACCCCGCCCATCGGCGGTGGTGCGGTGGCGGAAGGGTCAGCCCTTCAGCGCGGCCATCCAGCTCTCGACCTCGTCGGAACGGCGCGGCAGACCAGCGGACAGGTTCCGGTTGCCGTCCTCGGTGACGAGGATGTCGTCCTCGATCCGGACGCCGATGCCGCGGTACTCCTGCGGCACGGTCAGGTCGTCGGCCTGGAAGTACAGGCCGGGCTCGACGGTGAGGCACACGCCGGGCTCCAGGGTGCCGTCCACGTAGGCCTCGGTGCGGGCGGCGGCGCAGTCGTGGACGTCCATGCCGAGCATGTGACCGGTGCCGTGCAGGGTCCAGCGGCGCTGCAGACCCAGCTCCAGGACGCGCTCGACCGGACCCTCCACCAGGCCCCACTCGACGAGCTTCTCGGCGAGCACGTGCTGCGCGGCGTCGTGGAAGTCGCGGAACTTCCCGCCCGGGCGCACGGCGGCGATACCGGCCTCCTGGGCCTCGTACACGGCGTCGTAGATCTTGCGCTGGATCTCGGTGAACCGGCCGTTGATCGGCAGGGTGCGCGTGACGTCGGCGGTGTACAGCGACTGCGTCTCCACGCCGGCGTCCAGCAGCAGCAGGTCGCCGGAGCGGACGGGACCGTCGTTGCGGACCCAGTGCAGGGTGCAGGCGTGCGGGCCGGCGGCGCAGATCGAGCCGTAGCCGACGTCGTTGCCGTCGACGCGGGCGCGCAGGAAGAAGGTGCCCTCGATGTAGCGCTCGCTGGTGGCCTCGGCCTTGTCGAGGACCTTCACGCAGTCCTCGAACCCGCGGACGGTGGAGTCGACGGCCTTCTGCAGCTCGCCGATCTCGAACGCGTCCTTGACCACGCGCGCCTCGGAGAGGTTCACGCGCAGCTCGCCGTCGCGCTCGGCGGTGACCTTGTCGGCCAGGGCCGCCTCGATGACCGCGTCGTGGCCGCGGACGATCCGGACCGGGCCGGTGGCCTCGGTCAGGGCCTCGGCCAGGGCGCGGACGTCCTTCGCCGGGATGCCCAGGAGCTGCTCGGCCTCGGTGAGGGAGTGGCGGCGGCCGACCCACAGCTCGCCCTGGCCGGACAGCCAGAACTCGCCGTTCTCGCGGTCGGAGCGCGGGAGCAGGTAGATGGTCGCGCTGTGGCCCGTCGGGCCGGTGGGCTCCAGGACCAGGACGCCGTTCTCGCTCTGGTCGCCGGTCAGGTAGGCGTACTCGGTCGAGGCACGGAAGGGGTACTCCGTGTCGTTCGAGCGCGTCTTGAGGCGGCCCGCGGGGACGACGAGGCGTTCGCCCGGGAAGCTCGCGGACAGCGTGTCGCGGCGCGCGGCCGTGTGCGCGGCCTGGGCGATGGGCTCCAGGCCGTGCAGCTCGGTGTCCGCCCAGCCGGTGCGCATGTTCTCCGCGAGTTCGTCGCTGAGGCCCGGGTACAGCCCGTTCTTGCGCTGCTTGTGCGTCTTCTTGGGCTGCTCTTCTTCCGGGGTCTCCGGGGTGAGCTCGTCAGCCACGTCATCTCCTCAGCTACGACAGGACCGGGTACGGACCCCGTCCATCGTATGTGCGAGAGGAAGTGGCCCCGCAGGGCTGTGATAAATCAGTCAAACCGGGCAGCCAGCAGGACGACGTCCTCGGTGCAGCCGCTCGCCGACCCGTTCCCGGTCCCGCCCGTGAAGTCCTCGTCCGGCAGCACGGTGCGCAGGACGTGGTCCACGATCGCGGCCGGGTCCTCGCGGGCGGCCCGCGGTACCGAGGCGGCGGCCGCGTGCAGCCGGGCGTACGCGCGGTCCATGGCGTCACCGGTACGGCGCAGCAGCCCGTCGGTGTAGAGCAGCACCGTTTCTCCGGCGGCGGGCTCGATCTCCACGCTCGGCGCCTCCCAGCAGGCGAGCATGCCGAGCGGCGCGGACAGCGTGGTCTCCACGTACTCGGTGCGGTGCTCGCCGATGAGCAGCGGCGGCGCGTGTCCGGCGCCCGCCAGGAGGATCTTCCGGGAGCCCGGCTCGCAGTAGGCGAAGAGCGCGGTGGCCGACCTCGCGGGCTCGGTCAGCCGCAGCAGCAGCTCCAGGTCGGAGAGGACCGCGACCGGGTCCTCGCCCTCCATCACGGCGTACGCGCGCAGCGAGGCCCGCAGTCGGCCCATCGCGGCGATCGCGCTGGGCCCGGCTCCGGTGACGGACCCGATGGCCAGTCCGAGGGCGCCCTCGGGCAGCGGCAGGGCGTCGTACCAATCGCCGCCGCCGTGCGGTCCGGTGTGGTGGCGGGCGGCGAGCTGGACCCCCGGTACCCGGGGCAGCCTGCTCGGCAGCAGTTCCTCGGCGACGGTGGCGAGCCGGGTCCGGGCGCGCTGGGCTTCCAGGACGCGGGCCAGGTGCTCGGCCCCGTGCCGTACGTAGAGACCGGCGAGGTCGCGCTGGCGGTCGCTCGGCTCGACCTGGTCCTCGTACAGCCAGACGACGGCGCCGAGGCGGCCGGTGGCCTCGGCGGTCAGCGGCAGCGCGTAGCTGGCGGCGTAGCCCAGACGCGCCGCGACCTCGCGGTGCTGCGGGTCGACGGGGGTCGCGTACCCGCCGCAGCCGGGGGGCGCGCCGACGTCCGGGAGCACCTCGGAGCCGCCGGCGGCGCCGGGGGTTCCGTCGAGGATGCGGCCGTACGAGGTGGCGGCGCGCGGCACGGTCTCGATGTGACCGAGGTCCGCGCGGCTCAGGCCCAGCCCGATGGTGGTGGCGGGGCCGAGGCCGTCGACGGGCTCCAGCACGATCAGCCCCCGACGGGCGCCGACGAGCGCGGCTCCGGCGCGCAGGAACTCCTGGAGGCAGGAGTCGAGGCCGGCGGACCGGGCGAGGCGCTCGGTCAGCTCGTGCAGGGTGGTCAGGTCGGAGACCATGCCCGCCAGGCGGTCCTGGATCAGGGTGCTGGGGGCGGGTACCGCGGTCGGTGTGGGAGCGGTGCGCGCGGGCACGGGCGCCGCAGTGTGAGGGGAAGCCGTAACTACTGAATCGATTCCAGCCACTTTCGGCGGATGCGGGGCGCTCATGGCGTCCGGCTTTCCACCTGGTGCGATTCGCCGAATAGCATCGCAAACCCCCAGATCGTTCTGCGCCGCCATCAATGGATCCACATCTACACGCACACGTGGATCGATGTCCAGCATTGCCCAGGTGGGAATCCTGGTGTCCGTGAGACGACAACTCACCGTTCGGTCAAGGGTAAAACTTGGCCGGAAAAGGTTGGATGGGATGCCTTTTTGCGGTCGACTGGACGGGCGTCACCGTCGGCACGGGTACGTAAGCGGTGGTGCGCGGGGTGAGTTGACGCCACCCCGGACCCGCCGGGAACCGTCCGGTACGGGCCGCCGTCCTTAGCGGCGGCGGCTGGGCGCGGCCCGTCACGGGTCGCGCACCGCCCTTGCTGGACGTTCCATGGACCCGTACGACGACTGCACGAACCGTGTGAACCTGCTTCTGGCGGAACAGTGACGCGAAACGTGTACGTGTGGTGAAACACCGCATACATGGTGTGATGTGGCCCTCGGCGTTCAACGGAAAGGAACGAGCGCTCATGCGCGAGATCCTCGGAAGGCGTCTCCAGCGACTCCGCAGTTCCCTTCGGACCGCCCAGTCCCTTCGGACGCTCCAGTCCCTTCGGACCCTCCAGCCTCTACGGACCCTCCAGTCCCTCCGATTCGCCCAGCGGGCCGGGTCCCGGCCGGGGGCCGCCCCCGCCCACCCGCCGTCCCTCGACGCCGCATTGGTGTGCGCCGCCGACTGGGCGTGGCCCGTGCTCCCCGGTGTGGGCCTGGCCGGCGCGGACGGTGCGCGCTGCGCGTGCCCGGACCCGGACTGCGTGGTTCCCGGCGCCCACCCCTTCGACCCGGGCCTCCTCGCGGCCACCACCGACCCCCGGATGGTGGGTTGGTGGTGGACCAACCGGCCGAGCGCTCCCCTGCTCCTGGCCACCGGCGGGGCCGCTCCCTGCGCGGTGAGCCTGCCGGCGGCGGCGGCCGCGCGGGCGCTGGTCCGGCTCGACCAGCGCGGCCTGCGGCTCGGTCCGGTCGTCGCGACGCCCACGCGCTGGTCGCTGCTGGTGGCGCCGTACTCGCTGGAGCGGCTCGGCGAACTCCTCTACGCCAAGGACCACGTGCCGTCCTCGCTGCGCTTCCACGGCGAGGGCGGGTACCTGCTGCTGCCGCCCTCCGCCGCGTCCTGCGGCGGCCAGGTGCGCTGGGAGCGGGAACCGGTGGCGCAGGACGGGCCGCCGTGGCTCCCGGAGGTGGAGGCGGTCGTGGACGCGCTGGTGGAGGCGAGCACCGGAGCGCCGGGCGGCGGCAGCCGACTTGCGTACTGACGCTCGTACGGGCTCATCGGCGGGCCGACCGCCGAATCACTCGAACGGGTGTCACCAGTGCCCGATTCCAAGGGAATTGGGCGCGGGCATCTCCGGGGCCCATCGCCGCATCGCTATCTTCGGCGAATGAATCTCCGCCTGATCGGTATCGGCGCCGGTGTGCTGATCATCTTGTCGCTTCCGCTCGCGGGTGCGATCGCCGGACCGGACCTCGCCGCGCGGGACGACGGAAAGGGCGGCGGACTGCTTTCCTCGCTGGGGCTGTCGGATCCTTCCGGTCGCCGGGGCGGGTCGAAGGCGGCGCCGCCCGGACCGGCCGAGCAGCCCCGCACGGACTCGCGCTGCGGCCCCGAACTCTCCTCGCCCCAGGGGGTCGAGGCGCAGACGTGCGTGCTGACCGGCGAGGGGCAGAGTTGGGGGCGCAGTTACTACCGCAACACCAGCGGGCGGGCGTTGGAATCCGTACTGACCGTGATGGGGCCGGCGGGTCGGACGGTGCAGATCCGCTGCGCGATCGGGACGGGCGACGAGCCGGGTCTGTGCGAGACGCCCAAGGAGGACTCCCTGGGAACCCCGGACCGGTACAGCGCAGTAGCGGAATTTGCAGTTCCGGATGCTGAAGGACCCCTGCTCCTGCGGTCCGGGAGCAACTCACCGGGACCGGGCGGCGGTTGAGCGCCACCGGAAATGGAAGGGCCCGGTCGCTGGCGACGGGGGATGCACCAGCGACCGGGCTACAAGAACGGTAACAAGAGATCGCCTGTTCGCAAATTCGATCTCGGATATTCGGACATCGATTTGCAGACGATTAGCGGGAGTTGTGACTCCGGTCACCGCCCGTGGCGCGCTCCGGGAGGGCCCGCGGGGGCCTTCGGGGGCCCGTGCGGGCCCGTCGTGGGCCCGCACGGACGACCCCGGGGTCAGCTCAGGGTGACCTGGCGGTTGGTCAGGCCGCCGCGTGCCCGGCGCTCCTCCGGGGTCAGCGGGGCGTCCGTGGTCAGGGCCTTGGCGAGGCGCTCCGCGAGCCGGGCCGCGGGCTCTTCCGCCTGGTCGGCGGTGTAGCCGACGGGCAGGTCCCAGACGGGGACCATCAGGCCGTGCGCGCGGAAGGAGCCGACGAGCTTGGTGCCCTCGCCGAGCGAGGACTCGCCCGCCGCGGTCAGCCGCGCCAGGGCGTCGAGCAGCTGCTCCTCGGGGTGCGGCATGACCCAGCGCAGGTGGTTCTTCTCCGGGGTCTCGCACCAGTAGGCCGCGTCGACGCCGGTGAGCTTGACGGTCGGGATGGCGGCCGCGTTGGCGCGCTCCAGCGAGGCGGCGATCTCCGGGGAGGCGGCCTGGGCGGTCTCCGCATCCGGAATCCAGAATTCGAAGCCGCTGTGTACAACCGGCTCGAAAACGCCGTCCGGGTCCAGGAGATCCTGAAGTCGGGGCCCCTCGGCGGGCACGCGGCGGGCGGCGATCGGGTTGCCGGGCTCGGCGACGAGCGCGCGCTCCAGGGTGTCGGCGAGGTCGCGGGCGAGGTTCCCGCTGGAGGACTCGTTCTGCAGGCCGAGCAGGACGGACCCGTCCTCGCGGCGCAGCGCCGGCCAGGCCATGGGCAGTACGGTCACCAGCGTGACGGACGGCACGCCCTCGGGCAGGCCGCCCTTGAGGGTGAGCGGGATGGTGGCGGCCGGCACCAGCTCGCGCAGCGCCACCCAGTCGCACTCGGACGGCAGGCCCTCGAAGGGGCGCTGCACCAGCTCGGTGACGGCATGTGAGGCGGCGGCGCCGTGACAGGCCTTGTAGCGGCGCCCGGATCCGCAGGGGCAGGGCTCGCGGGCGCCCACCACGGGGATCTCCCCGTCCTTGAGCTGCGGCTTTGCAGTCTTCGCTGCGGGGCGCTTCTTGGCCATCGTGGGTGTCTCCCGGTTGCGGCGGTACGTCGGTACGTGACGGCGCGAGCCTAGCCGTTCGTGCCGCCGCAACCGGGCGGGTGCGGCCGGGAGCGCGGTCGCAAGCACGGTCGGCGTGTGCTCCCGGGCGCGCGCTCGGGTCGGAGCGCGGGTGCGGGATCGGGTCAGGGATCCAGGTCGTCGAAGGGGGCGGCGAAGGCGATCGCGGGCGCAGCGACGCGCGTAGCGAAATCGTCGTGACGGGGTCCGCACGCGACCGTCACCCATACGGTGACCTCGCCGCCCGCGCCGTCCCGGACGCCCCAGTCCTGGGCCAGGGCGCTGATGATGTTCAGCCCCCGGCCGCCGCGCGCGGTGACCGAAGGCGTGGCCGGAACCGGGCGGGTGGGCCCGCCCCCGTCCGTGACCTCGACCGTCAGTCGCCCCGCCTTGTCGACGCGCCATGCGGCGCGTATGTCCCCGGCGCCGATCTCCTGGGTGCCCAGGGGCCTGCCGTGCCGGCAGGCGTTGCTGAGCAGTTCGGAAAGGATCAGGACGGCATCGTCCACGACCGAATCGGGCAGTCCGCCGATACGCAGCTGCTCACGCATGCGGTGCCTCGCCGTGCCCACGCCCGCAGGGCCATGGGGTACGGCCATGCACGACGACGTGGGCACCTCCTGTGCCATCACCAACGTCACCCCCGGAACCTCCTTAGCCCCACGCCAAGGTCTGGATGCCCCATTGGCCTGGACCGGAAACCGCCGTGGCGGGGGCCTCTGACGCATTCATGACGACTGAATGCGGAGCGGATGCGCCGGTGCACACCCTGTCACGGGAGGTGAAGGGGGGACGGGTGGGCAAAAGGGGGCGTCAGCGGCCAAGTTGTGACAGAACTTGGCGGGGTCGGTTCGTGATGATTGCTTCCACACCCAGATCAGCGCAGAGCTGAACGTCCTCGGGTTCGTTCACGGTCCACACGTGGACCGAGTGCCCGGCGGCTTGAAGTTTGCGGATGAAGCCGGGGTGGCTGCGGACGATCCGCATGCCCGGCCCGGCGATCCGGACCCCGGCGGGCAGCCGCCCGTCGCGCATCCGGGGCGATACGAACTGCATCAGGTACACGGTCGGGATCGTCGGCGCGGCCGCGCGGACCCGGTGCAGGGAGCGCGCGGAGAAGCTCATGATCCGTACGGGGTGGGGGCCCTCGGCGGGCGGGGAGTCCAGGCCGAAGCGCTTGAGCAGGAACAGCAGCCGCTCCTCCACCTGTCCGGCCCAGCGGGTCGGGTGCTTCGTCTCGATCGCGAGCTGCACCGGCCGCCCGGCGTCCGCGACCAGCTCCAGCAGCCGCTCCAGGGTGAGCACGGAGGTGCGCTCCGGATCGGGCTCCTTGCCGTACTCGCCGGCGGCGCCCGCTCCGGCGTCCCAGTCGGGGGACTCCTCGCGGTCCTTCCAGGAGCCGAAGTCGAGGGCGGCGAGATCGGCCAGTTCCAGGGCCGAGACCGCGCCGCGGCCGTTGGACGTGCGGTTCACCCGGCGGTCGTGGACCAGTACGAGATGGCCGTCGGCGGTGAGCCGGACGTCGCATTCGAGCGCGTCCGCTCCGTCCTCGACGGCTTTGCGGTAGGCGGCCAGGGTGTGCTCGGGGGCGTCCTCCGAGGCACCGCGGTGGGCGACGACCTGGATGGGGCGCGGCGTTGCGTGGGTCACCGGGTCATGGTGCCAGGGTCCGGCCCTCCGGCGTGGGGCGGGACCCTGGAGATGCGTCCGAAATGCCCGGCATAAAGGATGGGGTCAGGACACACAGGTCCGGCTTACAGTGCTCTGACGGTTGATGGGAAAGGCTTTGCCCAGGAACTTGTACGACCGGTCGAACGTTCAGCCGGACCGATGTCCCACCGGATGTACCGTCCGATATCCAACACGCCGTGTGTGACGAGGAGAGAGCGCTGTGAGCACCGAGAACGAGGGCACCGCGGCCCCGACGCCCCCCGCGGCCCCGTCCGCACCTCCCGTGCCGGTGGCCGCGCCGACCCCCGAGCCGGTGGCCCCGGCGGATGCGGCCCCCGTGGACGCACCCCCCGTGGACATGGGCAAGGCACCGGTCGCCGCCGACCAGGGGTACGCCGCCGAGCCCGCGACCCAGCAGCTCCCGCCGACCCCGCCGCCCGGGGCCGAGCCGACCCAGCAGCTCCCGCCGACCCCCGCCGCGGACCCGTACGGGGCTCCGGCCGCGGCTGCGGTCCCGGGCCCGCCCGCGGCTCCGTACGGCGCTCCCGCCGCGCACGGCGCGGAGGCCTGGCCGCCGCCCCCGCCGGCCGTTCCGGCGTACGGAGCCGGGGGCCACGACGGTGGCAACGGCGCCGGGGTCTGGGGCGCTCCCCCGCTCGGCGACGGCGCTCCGCAGCACAAGGCGAAGGGCCGGGGCGGCCTGATCGCGGCAGTGCTCGCGGCCGCACTGCTCGCGGGCGGCGTGGGCGGCGGCATCGGCTACAAGCTCGCCGACGGCAGCCTCGACGGTTCCGGATCCACCACGGTCAACTCCTCCGGCGAGGCGCCCAAGGACCTCAAGCGCGAGCCCGGTTCGATCGCGGGCCTGGCGGCCAAGGCGCTGCCCAGCGTCGTGACCATCGAGGCCCAGGGCGGTGACGGCGAAGGCGGTACGGGTACCGGCTTCGTCTACGACCAGGAGGGCCACATCCTGACCAACAACCACGTCGTGGCCTCCGCCGCCAACGGTGGCAAGCTCTCCGCCACCTTCTCCAACGGCAAGAAGTTCGACGCCGAGGTCGTGGGCCGGGCCCAGGGCTACGACGTGGCCGTGCTGAAGCTGAAGAACCCGCCGGCCGGGCTCAACCCGCTCCAGCTCGGTGACTCCGACAAGGTCGCCGTCGGTGACACGACCATCGCGATCGGCGCGCCCTTCGGCCTGTCGAACACGGTGACCACCGGCATCGTCAGTGCGAAGAACCGCCCGGTGGCCTCGGGCGACGGCGCCAGCAACAAGAACTCGTACATGAGCGCCCTCCAGACGGACGCCTCGATCAACCCGGGCAACTCCGGCGGTCCGCTGCTCGACGGGCGCGGCGCGGTCATCGGCATCAACTCCGCCATCCAGTCGGCGGGCAACGGCGGCTTCGGCGGCGGCCAGGCCGGTTCGATCGGCCTCGGCTTCGCGATCCCGATCAACCAGGCGAAGAACGTCGCCCAGCAGCTCATCAAGACCGGCAAGCCGACCTACCCGGTGATCGGCGTCTCCGTGGACCTCCAGTCCAAGACGGACGGCGCGAAGATCTCCGAGCAGGGCGCCGCGGCCAACGAGCTGGTCGACCCGGCCGGTCCGGCGGGCAAGGCCGGCCTCAAGCCCGGCGACGTGATCACCCAGTTCGGTGACAAGACGATCGACAGCGGCCCGACGCTCATCAGTGAGATCTGGACGTACAAGCCCGGTGACACGGTGAAGCTGACGTACTTGCGCGGTGGGAAGCCGACCACGGTCGACATCACCCTCGGGTCGCGGGTCGGCGACAAGTGATCCCCGGCGTGTGATCCTGGGCGAGTGATCCAGGACGAGTGAGTCCGGGCGACGGATGGTCCGGGCCACAGGAAATCCTGTGGGGAGGGGCCGTAGGCGCGATTGCGCCTACGGCCCCTCCCAACGTCCGCTTATGCTTCGGTCGTGTTCGATTCGCGGCACATACGCACGTTTCACGAGGTGGTCGCCTCCGGGTCGTACTCGGCGGCCGCCCGCGTCTTGGGCTACACCCAGCCCGCGATCACCCAGCAGATGAAGGCCCTGGAGCGGGCCGTCGGCACCCCGCTGTTCACCCGGGTCGGCCGCCGCATGCAGCTCACCGAGGCGGGCAATTCGCTGGCCAGGCACGCGGAGTCGATCCTCGGATCCCTCTCCGCCGCCGAGGCGCAGATGAAGGCCTATGCGCGACTGCGCGCCGGCAGGGTCCGGCTGTGCGGATTCCCCAGCGTCAACGTCACCCTCGTCCCCGAGGCGTTGAGCGGGCTCGCCAAGGACCACCCCGGCGTGCAGGTGGAGCTCTTGGAAGGCGAACCCCCGGACTCGCTGCGCAGGCTGGAGCGCGGGGAGTGCGACATCACGCTGGCCTTCACCTATCCCGGTCTCCACGAGGAGATACCGGAGGAGGTGGCCGAGGTGAAACTGCTGGAGGACCAGCTGACGGTGCTGCTGCCGACCGGGCACCCCCTGGCCCGCCGGCGCGCCGTGCACCTGGCGGACCTCGCGGAGGAGCGCTGGATCGCGGGCTGTCCGCGCTGCCGGGCCAACCTGCTGCACGAGTGCGCCGAGCTGGGCTTCGTCCCCGACATCCGGTTCTCCACCGATGACAACCTGGTCGTGCAGAGCCTGGTGGCCCAAGGGCTCGGTGTGGCCATGATGCCGGCGCTGGTCCTTCCCTCGCTCTCCCTGAACAAGGTGTGCGGACGGCCGCTGGCGCCGATGGCCCGCCGCCACATCGCCGCCTACGTCTACCGGGACCACCTGCGGATACCGGCGACGGCGGCCGTCCTGGACGAGCTGAAGCGGGTGGCCGCCAACCGCGTCGGCTGCTGACCCGACGGACGCCTCCCCTCCCCCAATCCATAAGCGGCACTTGGGATTTCGGGTGGAAACTGTCGTTGGACGTGATGGATCGGCTGCCCGATGCTGCCGATATGACCACCACCACGCCGGCCCGTACCACTGCGAGGATGGCCGCCCTCGTCGCTGAGATCCGTACGGTCGTGGACCGGGGGCTCGCACCCGACCTCACCGCCTATCTGGTCGGAGAGCTCGTCGGGCCGCAGCTTGGTACGCCCGACCTGCTCACCGACGAGCAGTGCGAGGGCCACACCGACCGCTACCGGCAGCACATCCTGCACGCGGAGCCGGACGGCAGCTTCTCGGTGGTGGCACTGGTCTGGCTGCCCGGCCAGGAGACGAGCATCCACGACCACGTGTCGTGGTGCGTGGCCGGAGTCCACGAGGGCACGGAGAGCGAACGGCGCTACCGGCTCGCCCCGGCAACGGGCACCGCGGGAGCCCGGCTGGTGGCCACCGAGGAGATCCTCAACGGTCCCGGGGACGTCTGCGGCTTCGCGCCCCCCGGCGACATCCACAAGGTCCGCAACTCCTGTCGTACCAAGGCGATATCCCTCCACGTCTACGGCGCTGACGTCGCCCGCCTGGGAAGCAGCGTCCGGCGGGTCTACACGCTCCCCACCGACTGATGGCGCTGCTGCACCGGTCCACACCGCGGGTCGATGGGGATCGGCCTGTTTCACGTGAAACACCCACCCCCTGGCCCGGATTGGCGGCCGCGGTGGTCGGGGCCGCGATCGCCTGGGCGATCCACTGGCTCGTGCCCGCGGTGCCCTGGCTCACCGCGTCGGTGGTGCTGGGCATCGCGGCCGCGCATCTGCCCCGGATCCGCACCTTCGTCCGCGGAGCCGCCCGGCCGGGCCTTTCGCTCGCCGGTCGGCGGCTGATGCGGATCGGGATCGTCCTGCTGGGCCTGGGGCTCGGCCTGGACGACGTGTTGGGGCTGGGCTGGGCCACGGTGGCCATGGTCGTCGCCGTGGTCGCCGCGACCTTCCTGGGCACGCTGTGGCTGGGCCGGAGGCTCGGGCTGCGCGGAGACCAGCCGCTGCTGATCGCGACGGGGTACTCGATCTGCGGAGCCTCGGCGATCGGTGCGGTCAGCGAGGTCTCCGGCAGCGACGAGGAGGACGTGGCCGCCTCGGTGGCCCTGGTGACCTTGTGCGGCACCCTCGCCATCGCGGTCCTGCCGCTGCTCCAGGGGCCGTTGGGGCTCACCGACCCGGAGTTCGGCCGGTGGGTGGGGGCCAGCGTGCACGACGTCGGCCAGGTCGTGGCCACCGCTCAGACCGCCGGGCCGGACGCGCTCGGCGAGGCCGTCCTGGTCAAGCTGATGCGGGTGGCCCTGCTGGCCCCGCTGGTGGCCGCCGTGGCCTTCTCGCTACGGGCCCGCCGACGCGGGATGCGCAGCGCCTCGGGGCGGCGACCGACACCGGTTCCGCTGTTCGTCGCCGGGTTCCTGGCGGCGGCGGCGCTGCGCGCCACCGGGGTCGTGCCCGAGGCCGCACTGGAGTGGGCCCACTCGGCGCAGGAGGCCCTGCTGGCCGCCGCGCTGTTCGGTCTGGGGAGCGCGGTGCACCTGCCGACGCTGGCGCGGACCGGAGGGCGGGCCGCGGTGCTGGGCCTGAGCTCGTGGGCCGTGGTGGCGGGGGTCTCGTACGCCGGGGTCCTGCTCACCATGTAGCGCGTGGCGGGGCCGAGTTCGGCCGTAGCGGGCCGAACCGGCCAATCGGGGCGACGCCCGCTGACAATCGCGCACCACCGTGCCACGCTGCCCGGGCAATCCGCACTGCCGATCCGCACCGACAACTCTTCCTACCCCACCCCTGCCCGGGTCCCACGGGCCCAGGGCACGGCAGAAGGAGTCATGCGTGAATCGTCATCGAACGGCCGCGTCCGTCCTCCTGGCCGCAGGCGCCCTGATCGCGGGCGTGCTCACGGCCGCGCCCGCGTCCGCGGCGTCCCCCCTCGCCCCGGACCCCGGCTTCTGGACGGCGGCCCGGATGAGGGCGGCCACCCCGCTCGACGTGACGGCGGCCCCCGGATCCACCCGCGGCGCGCCGACGGCGGTCGCCGCCCCCACGACGATCGCTCCGACCGCACCCCAGCCCCAGGCTTCCCCGAGCGCGTTCCCGCAGGCGGGTGGCGCCTGGACGGGCGGCGGGGCGATCGTGAAGACCTCCGGCCGGGTCTTCTTCACCATGGGCGACCGCACGGCCTCCTGCTCCGGCGACTCGATCACCAGCGCCAACGGCAGCACGGTCATCACGGCTGGCCACTGCGTGAAGTACCAGGGCGCCTGGCACACCAACTGGATCTTCGTCCCGGCGTACAACAACGGCAACGCGCCGTACGGCCAGTGGTCCGCCACCAAGACCCTCGCGACCGACCAGTGGGTGGCGAGCGAGGACATGAACATGGACGTCGGCCTCGCCGTGGTCGCCCCGCTCGGCGGCCGCAAGCTCAGCGAGGTCGTCGGGGCCCAGGGCATCCAGTTCAACGGCGGCTACAACAAGAAGATGTACTCCTTCGGCTTCCCCGCGGCCGCTCCGTACGACGGCACGAAGCTCGTCTACTGCAGCGGCAACACGGGCAAGGACTTCCTCCTCACCAAGGACCACAGCTTGTCCTGCAACATGACGGGCGGCTCCAGCGGTGGCCCCTGGCTGCAGAACTTCGACGAGGCCTCCGGCCTCGGCACGCAGGTCTCGGTGAACAGCTTCGGCTACACCTTCCTGCCGAACCGGATGTACGGCCCGTACTTCGGCGACGAGGTGAAGGCGGCCTACGACAGGGCCCAGACCTCCTCCTGACCGCAGCCCCCGTGCACCCCACCTGCCCGGTACTCTGTACCCGCCAGGTGGGTTGCCCGAGCGGCCTAAGGGAACGGTCTTGAAAACCGTCGTGGCAGCGATGTCACCGTGGGTTCAAATCCCACACCCACCGCCAGCTCAGCGAACGTGCTGACCAGAAGGGGTGCCCCTCACGGAGGGGCACCCCTTCTGCGTTCACCCGGTCTCACCCCGGATGTGATCCACAAGGACGCTCCGGCGCGGTGGAGCGAGTACGGCGCACCGCAGCGCGGTGCTCCGCACCATGCGCTCGCGGTGACCTCGGGCCGAGGACACGGGAGGCCCGCGGGGCCTGTCCGGGGTCGCCCGGTTGGACGGATGGGGTCAGAAGCGGTTCCGTCCAGCGAAAAGCCCTTATACCCGCCCTGAGCAGCGGCGATGCTGGTGAGCGCCGGTAGGGGGCGCCTCCCGGCGACTCAGACCGGACGGAGCGTCACCGCGGGACGCGAGACCGGATCCGTGGGCCACCGGTCCACACCGTCGTCCTCAGCCCGTCCGCCCTTCCCCGTGTCGACCCTGCCCGTCGTCGCAGCCTCGTCTTGGAGATCCCGCATGCCCGTGAAGCCCGTCCGCCGTGCCCTGAACACCTCGATAGCCCTGGCCTCCGTCGCCCCGGCGCTGCTCCTTGCCGCTTCGGCCGCTTCGGCCAGCGGCTCCGGGATCGTCGACACCGCCCGCGCCAATGTCGGTGACGGGGCCTGTTCCACCAACAGCGCGGGCGGCACCGGCTTCTACTCGAGCTGCACCGGCAACTTCGGTACTCCGGAGGCGTGGTGCGCCGACTTCGCGAAGTGGGTGTGGTCCCGCAATGGCGTCAACGTCGCCGGCCTCACTCCGGCCGCCGGCAGCTTCGGGACGTACAACGGCGGCCTCGGCAGCACCCCGCACGTCGGCGACGCGGTCGTCTTCAACTACAACGGGGCGGGCTACGCCGATCACGTCGCGATCGTGGCGTCGGTCGGCAACGGAACGATCACCACCATCGGCGGCAACGAAGGTGGTGTGAGCGGCAACTTCTCGGCCACTTCGCGGGTGAAGGAGTCCTCCCCGTTCAACTCCGCGGTGGGAAGCGCCGCTCGTGGCCAGACCATCAGCGGATACGTGTCCCCGATCGGCGGAAGCGAGCCCACTCCCCCCGCGGAGACCGCGGCCGTGAACGTGCAGCTCGACATCGCGGGTTCCGGCGGTTCGATGCTCAGCCAGTTCGGCAACTACGAGCAGGGCCGGTTCAACCCGAACTGGACGGACGTCGGCGGCGCGGCCCTGACCAAGGTCACCAGCACCACGGTCGGCGACACCGTGCACTTCTACGGGATCGCCGACGGCCGGGTGTACGGCCGGGACCACTTCTCCGCCTCCAACACCTGGACCCCGTGGGCCGAGATCCCCGGCGGCGCGAGCGGGGTCAAGGACATCGCCGCGAGCTCCAACGGCAAGAACGTGGTCCTGTCGGTCATCGGCGGGGACGGCGTCCTCTACACGCAGTACGGAAACTATGAGCAGGGCCACTTCGACCAGAGCTGGATCAAGCGCAACGGCGTCGGCCTGACGAGCATCACCTCGGTCAGCGGCAACAGCAACACGATCCGGATCTACGCGGTCGGTAGTGGCGGCCGGGTGTACGGCGAGGACTTCACGCTGTCGACGAACAGCGTCGGCGAGTGGGGCGAGATCCCCGGCGGTGTGCAGGGGGTCAAGGACATCGCCGCCAGCGCGAACGGCACCAACGTCGTCCTGTCCATCGCAGGGGCGGACGGCGTCCTGTACACGCAGTACGGAAACTACGACAAGGGCCACTTCGACCAGAGCTGGATCAAGCGCAACGGCGTCGGTCTGACCAATGTCACCTCGGTCACGGGCAACAGCAACACGATCCGGATCTACGCGGTCGGCGGTGGCGGCCGGGTGTACGGCGAGGACTTCACGCTGTCGACGAACAGCGTCAGCGAGTGGGGCGAGATCCCCGGCGGCGCGGCCGGGGCCAAGGACATCACCGCGTCCATGTCGCACTGACCCAGCACCAGCCCCACGCCCCAGCCCATGGCGCCCCTGCCGCCGTGGCCGCCGCACCTGATCGAAGGATTCCCATGCTCCGCACCGCTCGCGCGAAGTACGCTCCGGCCGTCGCGCTCACCTCGCTGATCGCCGTCACCGCATCGATAGCCGGGGTGGGACCCGCATCCGCCGCTTCCGTGAGTACGTGGGACAGGGTCGCCCAGTGCGAGAGCGGAGGCAACTGGAGCATCAACACGGGCAACGGCTACTACGGTGGTCTGCAGTTCAGCTCGGGTACGTGGGCGGCTTTCGGCGGCACCGGGTACGCGTCGCAGGCCCATCTCGCGACGAAGCAGCAGCAGATACTCATCGGCGAGAAGGTGCTCGCGGTCCAGGGCGAAGGGGCCTGGCCGAGCTGTGGACCGAATGCGGCACTGGGGTCCGACCACGCCGATCCGTATCCGCAGACTCCGCCGACTCCCGCCACGCGCAATGTGCAGCTGGACATCGTGGGTGGCGACGGAGGGATGTACAGCCAGTTCGGGAACTACCAGCAGGGCCGTTTCAACGGGTCCTGGGCGACGGTGGGCGGCGCCTCACTGACGAAGATCACCAGCGCGAACGTCGGCGATGACCTGGTGCACTTCTACGGGGTCTCGGGCGGCCGGGTCTACGGGCGGGACCACGTTCCCTCGGAGAACCGGTGGACCAGCTGGGCCGAGATTCCCGGTGGTGCGACCGGGGTGAAGGATGTCGCGGCGAGTACGAGTGGGAACAACGTCGTGCTGTCGATGGTGGGCGGGGACGGTGTGCTGTACACGCAGTACGGAAATTACGACCAGGGTCGTTTCGACGCGGCTTGGACGAAGCGCAATGGGGTCGGTCTGACGAGTGTCACGTCGGTCAGCGGCAACAGCAATACGATCCGGATCTACGCGGTCGGTGGTGGTG